>DAOVVW010000021.1 GCA_030636965.1 Pseudomonadota bacterium
ACTGAAAGCAGGTATAGCGTGAACATGCATATCAGGATAAGGCCAGATGGGAAAAGATAAGGGTAGTCTGGAAAAAGCCGGCGAAAAGGCGCGGAATATACGCCTAATAGCTTTTGATGTAGACGGTGTGCTTACTGATGGAAAAGTCATATACAGCTCATCCGGTGAGGGGATTAAATCCTTCGATATCAAGGATGGGCACGCCATGAAGCTGGCAAAACGAGCCGGGATCTCCATCGCCTTCATCACCGGGCGAACAAGCGGTGTGGTTCAGCAAAGAGCCGATGAATTGGGTGTGGATCATGTCTACCAGGGTGCTGTTGAAAAGACAGAAGCTTTGGATTCTCTGCTTTCAGAGACTGGGCTCACCGCTAAGGAAGTGGCATTCATCGGTGACGACCTTATCGACATACCAGTCATTCAGAGAGTTGGATTGGGCTGTAGCGTTTCTGATGGTGTGGAGGAAGTCAGAACAAGAGCGGATCTTGTAACGTCAGCTCCCGGTGGCGGTGGCGCAGGAAGAGAACTTATAGAATTTATCCTCAAGGCACAGGGCCTTTGGGATGATGTAATTTCGAAGTATGTCTAGGATCGTGACGCGTGATGTGTAATGCGTGATTAGTAATTGGTGATTGGTAATTAGTGAAATCCATAAATCTAATGTCTAATCTCAAATTTCCAATACTCTAATTTCTAATGTTCTGAATCCGATTTCGATCCTCGTAACAACCTTCAACTTTTAACTTTCAACTTTCAACTTAAACGGGCTGATTCCAGCCTATGCAACTTCCACGCCATTTTCTTCCTTTTACATAATTTCTGTGGTACTTTGAAACATGATCTGTTGGAAAAGAGCCAGCAAGAAAGGTTGGCTCCGCGCCCTGATGGCGACGTTGATCGTGACGACAGCGGTTCAAATCTCTACTTTTACCGGATCGTTGGCCGCCCCGCGGACAGTTCAGATCAGCGGCTTCACCCTGGTACATGAGGGGGATGAGGGAACGTGGGAGATAGTTGCTGCCGAGGCCGTCTACGACAGTGAAACTGAGATCGTTCTTGAACAGGTAGCTGCCCGTTTATTCGAAGAGGGAAAGAATCTGGTAACGGTGGATGGCGACAGGGGAAGATATTTTGCCGGGGAAAAGATGCTTGTGCTCGAGGGTAATGTGCTTATTCGAACCCTTTCCGGTTACAGTTTCAGCGCCTCCCAGCTGGAATGGAGCGGTGAAGAGTCCAGGATCACAGCACGGGGAAAGGTGTCTCTAAAACACCTATCGATGATGGTACGGGCAGATAGAGTAGAGCACTGGATAGAATCCGGGGTTTTTGCCATGAACGGCAATGTTAACGTTCTATGGGAGAAAGGAGGCGACTCTCATTGATAGCGAGTAGATGGACATTTTCGGCAGTTTTCTGCATCGCAGTCGTTCTATTTATCCACGGCAGCTCAGTGGCGCAGGACGATCTTAAGATACAGTCGGAATCCATGGTCATAGATGAGTCTTCGGGTAATATCAAATTTCACGGAAACGTAACTCTCAGGAAAGATTCGATAACGATTAGCTGTGACGATCTGACTTTATTCTCGTCTGAATCTGAACCGGACTCCATAGCCCGGGTTATCGCCTTGGGGAATGTTGTTTTCATGATGGAGGATGACAGCATCCATTCCGAACGTGCTGAATTTGACCTTGAGAATTCAAGAGTAGTTTTGACGGGGAAGACACTGTTCAAAAGGGGCACGGAAAGTATCAGCGCCACCAGGATCATCTACAACCTGGATACAGGTACAGCCAGTTTCTCCGGGTCGGTTGATGCTGTTATTTCTACGAGACCTGAATGAGATGAAAGAGCTCAGGGCTGCTTCACTCATCAGGCGTTACAAAGAAAGAACAGTGGTAGACGATGTTTCGCTTCATCTGACTCCGGGGGAGGTTGTAGGGCTCCTTGGCCCCAACGGAGCGGGAAAGACAACGACTTTCTACATGATCGCGGGTCTTGTCAAGCCCCACGGAGGGCAGGTGTTCCTCAACGGAGACGAGATCTCGGCCTGGCCCATGCACCGAAGGGCGAGATCAGGCTTGGGTTACCTTCCGCAGGAACCTTCCATATTCAGAGGTATGTCGGTCAGGGATAACCTGGTGGCTGTTATGGAAGCTGTTGGAGTACACAGAAGAGACCAGGAGGCCCTTTCAGAGGAACTCATGGGGATCATGGGTATTGCGGATCTGGAAAAAAACCTGGGATCGTCTCTCTCGGGGGGGGAACGAAGGAGGGTTGAAATAGCAAGGGCGCTGGTTCCAAGGCCATCGTATCTCCTCCTCGATGAACCTTTTGCGGGAATCGACCCTATTACTGTTACCGAGCTTCAGGAGCTGATCCTCAAACTGAAGGAGCATGGACTCGGAGTTCTCATAACGGATCACAACGTCAGGGAAACACTGGGGATCACCGACAGGGCCTACATCCTGGCGGAGGGAAGGATCCTGGAAGAGGGCGATCCTGAGAGGATCGCTGGAAGTGAAAAAGCGAGAAAGGTCTATCTTGGAGAAGATTTCAGTTTGTGAAGCAGGTTTTGGTGCTTGATCCTGTGTATTAACTCTGTTCGTGTAGAGGGAGATGCTTTGAAGGCGGGTACCCTTAAAGTGACGGGAAATTTATGTCAAACCTGAAGTTACAGATGCAGCTCAAGCAGACACAGCAGTTGGTGATGACCCCACAGCTTCAGCAGGCCATCAAGCTGCTTCAGCTATCTCGCATGGAGCTGCTTGAGATGGTCAATCAGGAATTGCTTGAAAACCCGGTTCTCGATGAAGCCGAGACCACTGAGGCACCGGGTTCTTTTTCCATCGATCGACCTGAAACTCCGCCTGAAGAGAAGGACAGGAAAGAGTCCGATCGAGAGGAGGAAGTCCATATCCTGTCCATCCCTGACAACATAGCTGATTGGGAACAATACCTGGAATCCAACCAGAACCTTCCATATTTCATCAGGGAGGAACAGGAAAAACCGCAGTTCGAGGCAATGGTCAGTCGGCCGGAGACACTTAGCGAGCATCTTGAATGGCAGTTGACGATGACCCATGTCGGCCCCGATGAGGTCGCAGTGGGTAATGCGATCATCGGTAACCTGGACGAAAATGGATATCTCGTTTTTCCCATTGAGGAGATCATGGAGCCCCTTGGAAATGTGGCTCAGGAGCTTGGTCCGGGGATACTTGAAATTATTCAGGGATTCGATCCGCCAGGTGTCGGCGCCAGGAACCTGGAGGAATGCCTGATGATCCAGGTCAGGCAGCTGGGGCTTGAGGGATCCCTGGTAGAGCAGTTGGTCGTGGATCATCTGGATGCGATCTCAAAAAAGGATTTTGACAGTGTTGCAAGATCACTTCAGGTTTCCAAAGATGACGTGATTTTTGCTTATGATACCTTAAAGCAGCTTGAACCAAAGCCCGGCAGGCCATTTGGCGGGACAAATTCCATATACATTACGCCGGACGTCTTTCTGTTCAAAATGGAAGATGAGTGGGTAATTACCCTCAATGATGACGGTATGCCGAAACTCAGAATAAACAGTTATTACAGGGAGCTCCTGAAAAGAGGAGCCACAATGCTCCAGAAGGACCGGGAATTCCTCCTCGAAAAGATCAGATCGGCATCGTGGCTGATAAAGAGCATCGATCAGAGGCAGCGGACTATCTACAAAGTTACTAAAAGTATCCTTGAAAAACAGAGGGCTTTTTTCGAGCAGGGTGTCCGGTACTTAAAGCCGATGGTCTTGAGAGATATTGCTGAAGATATAGATGTGCACGAATCAACCGTCAGCAGAGTGACAACCCAGAAGTACCTGCAGTGTCCGCAGGGATTGTACGAACTTAAGTACTTCTTCAATCCTGGGATACAGACAGTCTCTGGAGAGATGATAGCCTCAGAGAGCGTTAGGGCCAAGATCCGGGATGTTATAGGTGCTGAAAATCCGGTCAGACCGTTGAGTGATCAGGCGATATCAGATATGCTTAAACTGGAGGGTATAAATATCGCAAGGAGGACAGTGGCCAAGTACCGTGAAGCCATGGGGCTTCTGCCTTCATCCAGGAGAAAAAACATAACCTGAGAATGCTGGTCTGAAGCTTTGGAAAGTGTGACGATCAGGTTCAGGTGAGGGTTGACTTTGTGAATTAACTGTGGTTACGTCCATTTTTCATTTTCAAATGCAGACCAATGGGAGGTTCCTAAATGCAGATTGAGGTGTCGTTCAAAAAGATGGAGCAAAGCGATGCCCTGCGCAGTTATGTTGATGAGAAACTGAGCAAGGTTTTAAAACCTCTTAGTGAACCGATTTCCGCCCAGGTTGTCTTTCAGGTTGAGAAGTACAGGCATATTTCCAAGATCACAGTCATGGCCAACGGTATAATAATAAAGGGTAAGGAGGAGACCAACGATATGTACTCCTCCATTGATCTTGTCCTGGACAAACTTGACAGGCAGGTCAGGAAATACCGCGAAAAGATCGTCGGGCAAAAAGACCGAGACCAGATCAGGGTCTTCAAGGCCAAACACTCAGTTCTGTTTGAACCTGCTGTTTCAACTGCCGATCAGGAGATAATCCAGCATAAAGAACTGATCTTAAAGCCCATGACAGCAGACGAGGCAATAATGCAGATGGAGCTTATGAACAAGAGTTTCCTTCTTTTCAATAACTTTCAGACCGGTCAACTGAATGTGATATATATCCGTGATGATGGCCAGTACGGACTCATTGAACCCCACCTTGAAGATTAGGTTGATAGTGCCATGAAAATAATAGATTTCCTTACCTCACAGGATGTTTTGCCGGATCTTTCGTCCGGCAATCTGGAGGATGTCCTCAGGGAGCTTTCATCCCACCTGGCTGACATGAAAAAGATCGAGGATTCGGAAGCCCTTGTTCAAGTACTGGTCGAGCGCGAAAAACTGGGTAGCACTGGAATCGGTCATGGAGTAGCAATTCCCCATGGGCGTCTGGCGGGCCTCGACAGGATATTGGTCGTTTTCGGCCGCTCAAAGAAGGGTATTGATTTCGATTCTTCCGACGGCCAACCGGTGTATCTCTTTTTCCTGCTGGTAGCACCTGAAGATTCCGCGGGGGAACATCTCAGGGCTCTGGCCAGAATATCCCGGATCATAAAAAACAAGGCATGCCGTGAGGTTCTGCTGAATGCCAACGGGGCCGAGATGTTATACGAAATAATTTCAGAAGAGGATTTACAGTACTGTTCGTGATAACCTGAGGGTTTAAGCGAGTTTCTAGTTTCTGGTTTCCAGTTTCGAGTTGGATTTTATGTAATATTTAATGCTAAACTTGAGGCCAATTTCAGAGGAGGCTTGAAATTCCTGGCCTGATGATGCTTTTTCAGGCCTAAGAGTGCAGCACATCACATTCCTGACCAGAGCTGAATGATCAGCATAACGGTTCAATATTTCTACGATCACAACCGCGAGGACCTCAACCTTGAGTTCCTTGCCGGCAGAGAAGGACTCGACAGACATATCAGGATCGCCCGGATCCAGAAACCCGGACTTGCCCTGGCAGGCTACCTCGATCAACTCCATCCTGAAAGGGTTCAGATCCTCGGCGAAACAGAGATCTCCTATCTTTCAACCCTCGAAAAAAAACTGGCCAGAAAACGTATTGAGGAACTGTGTTCGGCAGGTATCTCGTGCCTCATCGTTACAAAAGGTCTTGATGTCCCTGAAGCCTTGATCGATATGGCCAACATGTGCAAGGTCCCCCTGCTCAGAACAACCGAGATCTCTTCAACGCTCATCAGAAGTGTTACGACCTTTCTTGAAGATGTACTGGCGCCGGAGGCGTCAATACACGGATGCATGTTGGATGTCTATGGTGTTGGTATTATTTTCATGGGCAAAAGCGGTATTGGCAAGAGTGAGTGCGCCCTGGGACTAGTCGAGAGGGGGCACCGGCTTGTTGCTGATGATGTGGTGATCGTAAAGAGGAAAGCCCCAGGCGTTCTGTATGCCAGTGCTTCGGACCTCATCAAATATCATATGGAGATAAGAGGGCTCGGTATCATAAATATCAAGGATCTGTACGGAGTCTCATCCATCAGGACAAGCAAGAAAGTGGAACATGTCGTGGAGCTCATTGAGTGGGAGAATGATCTCGATGTAGAGAGAGTGGGACTCACTGAGGACACATATTCAATTCTCGGTGTCGAGATCCCATATCTACAGATCCCGGTACGCCCGGGCAGAGACCTTTCACTCATTGTGGAAGTTGCCGCCAGGAACCATCTTTTGAAGAGGATGGGCTATCATGCTGCGCAGGAGTTCGATGCGGAGTTTTTCAGGAGAATGGAAGATGTGAAAACGAAGAAGAAAAAACCTGACCTGGAATCTGTGGAATGAGTAAAACCAGCTTTGTAATAATCACAGGTCTTTCGGGTGCCGGCAAAAGCGTCGCATTAAAAACCCTTGAGGATCTGGGTTTTTATACTATTGATAATCTTCCGGTGGAGCTCCTGGAATCATTTATAACTCTCGTGAAAAAGGGTCATATCGGTTTCGAGCGTGCTGCCATGGTGATGGACAGCAGGGAAAAGGAACTGTTTCACCGGTTTCCAGCCGTTCTGGATTCACTGTCAAAATCAGGGTATGAGGTTAACGTCGTATGCCTGGTCGCGTCTCCTGAGATCCTTCAGAGAAGGTTCAGTGAAACTCGTCGCGTCCATCCTTTCGATGCCCAGATGCCTCTTTCAGAGTCGATAAGCCGTGAATCTGAACTCATGGAGAGTATCGTTAATGTTTCAGACCTGGTTCTGGATACGTCAGATCTTTCCCCACATGATCTGAAAGCAATTCTAAGGGATCGTTTCAGCGATCCCGACAGAGAAGCCGGGATGCTGCTGACCTTTATCTCCTTTGGATATAAGTTAGGGATACCCAAGGAGTCCGACCTGGTTTTCGATGTCAGATTCCTGCCCAATCCTTTTTTTGTGAATGGACTGAGGGAAAAGGATGGCACCTGTCAAGAGGTGATCAAGTACGTTGAGGAATCGCCCGGAACACTTGATTTCATAAGGGGATTGGGCGATTTTATTGAGGAGATGCTTCCCAGGTATATATCTGAGGGCAGGGGTTACCTGACTGTGGCTGTGGGATGCACCGGGGGAAGGCACCGATCCGTTGTTATCCTTCAGAGACTGGCAGAGAGATTCAGGAGCAGCGAGCAGGTAAATATTCAAGTTCGTCACCGCGATATCAAGGAGGGCGGTTAAGCTATGGCTGAGAAGTTTGGTGTTGTCCTTATCACGCACGGCGAGTTGGGGCGGGCGCTTATGGAAACGTGTTCACTCATCACTGGACGGCTGAAAAACATGGTACATGTTTCAGTAGGAGCTTCGGACAATGTTGACAAGATAAGAGATGAGATTGAAAAGGCGATCAAAGAGGTTAATAGGGAGAATGGCTGTCTGCTCCTTGTGGATATGTTCGGAGGAACGCCCTCAAATATCAGCCTCTCATTTTTGAGGGAGGGCCAGACGGAGGTCGTTACCGGTGTTAATCTGCCCATGCTCACGAAACTTTACAATCTGGACAACTCTCTAAATATCAGGCAGGCAGCCGTAGTGCTGAGGGACCACGGCAGGGACCATATTAAGGTTGCCGCTGAATATCTCTCCGGTGATTAGGGATGCCTGTCGTTCTCGCACGAGTAGACGACCGACTTATTCACGGCCAGATTGTGGAGGGTTGGGTTCCCTTTGTAGGGGCGGATGCCATTTATGTGGTGGATGATGAAATATGTCTGGATGAATCAAGATGTCGTCTGATGCGTATGATATTGCCTTCAGGACTGGGGCTCCGTATTATTTCAGCGCCGGAGCTTTGTGAAGCGCTGTCATCAGACAGGCTGAGCAGGGTTCTGATCCTTTTTAACTCCCTTAATTCCCTTGTCGCAGCAATCAAAAACGGATTTAGCATGGAAAACATCAATGTCGGGAATATCCACAATCTCCGAGGCGGGCACCAGATCACTCCCACTGTATTTCTTAACAAGGATGATATTACCCTGGTGAAAAAGCTTCACGATATGGGGATCGTACTTGAGGTTAGAGATGTTCCAGATGGACGATGCCACGATCTTTTCAAGCTGGTTTGCAATGAGGATGTCCACAGGTGAGCGGTTTCCTTGCCCCACTGGTCATAACCTCAGTCTTCGGAGGGGTCGTGAGCCTGGACAGGACCTGTTTTGGCCAGTTTATGGTCTCCAGGCCTATCGTAGCAGCCCCCTTACTTGGATTGCTTCTGGGGTACCCCAACGAGGCCGTATTCATCGGGCTGGTGTATGAACTCCTTTTTCTGCGTTCCCTGCCGGTGGGTGCCCATGTCCCCTACCATCCTTTATTTCCATCCTTAATAGCGGTTTTGATCACAGCCGTTACTGCCCGCTTTGGACTGGGAACTGTGCAGAGCGCTTCAGCTGCTATTGTCCTTTCACTTCCATCAGCTGTAGTTGACAGGATAGTGGATCTTTCATGGAGAAGGTCCAACGAGCGCCTTGTCACGAGAGCTACCGCATATGTGCGACTCGAAAAATTCCGGGCTGCCAGAGCAGTACATTTTATTTCTCTTGGAAGATCCTTTCTTATGAATACCGTTTCTCTGTTCCTCACCGGTATTTTCCTTGTGTCTATTTGTTCGTCCATATTCAGCGCCTTTCCCCGGTTTTCTCTACTCCTTGCTGGTGCCGGCGTTGCTCCATTTTTCGTAGGATTGGCTGGATTGACATCTGGAAAGGTCAAGGGCAGGGCCTGGCTGGGCTTCACATGTGGACTGGTCGCGGGCGTTCTCATCAGTCTGGGTATAAGGCTATGAAACTGTCATTTAGAGACAGGGCAGAACTGCTGGTAAAGTCTCTTTTCCTCCA
>DAOVVW010000270.1 GCA_030636965.1 Pseudomonadota bacterium
CAGATGATCTTGCTTATGGTGGATCTTTCAAGATCCAGGAAATCTGCTATCTCTGACTGAGTGTAAGCGTAAAGCTTGGAGGCGTCAGGAATGCCGCCAATCTGCGGTTAAGGTTCCAAGTTCCAGGTGTTACCTCGATACGTAGATACTTCGATACTTAGATACAGCTCTTCCCCCCGTATCCCCGTGTCGCCGTGTCATCGCGTCCCCGTGTCGGGCGTCTTTCTTTGCCCTTTCCCCCTCACCCCCATACCCTCATACCGTAGGAACTACGTAAGTCGCGGGTGCTTTATCAACGCCAGCGCGCCAAGCCCCAGCACCAATGCTACCGCCTGGGCGCACCAGGCGGCTACGAGGGGAGGGATGATCCCGGCGTAACCGAGGGAGAGGGCCAGGGAGAACAAAGACCAGAAGATAAGCACCAGCATTATACTCAGCCCCAGGCCCAAGGGAACCCCGCCCCTGATGGGTATGAGGAAAGCCACAGGAAGGGCGATCACGGTGAAGATGAGGGATATGGTGGCGGTGGAAACCTTCTGGTAGATGCTTACCTGATGGGTTATGTGGGGCAGCCCGGCAGCCTTCAGATTGAGGATGTATTTCCTGAGCTCTGACATGCTCATCTCCTCGGGTTTTCGCCGCACGCGGTAAAATTCATCGGGACGGATCCGGATGGGTAAACGCTGGTTCCTGAGTATCTCTGAGTCAGTCAGATTTCCCTCCGAGAACCTTCGAAGTACCACCTCCTCGGCTTTCCACGCGTTATCTTCCCAGACAACGCTCTCGGCGTCCATTCGCAGGCTGAGGTTCCGCAGGCCCTTGCCATCGAACTGAAGAATTGTGGGCTGGGTAAGTCGGGCTCCACCGTCCTGGACAGACCGGATATGGATGACACGGTTCCCCTCCAGGAGCCAGATCCTTTTGGTACCCACCACCGAAGATCCGGCCCCTGATTTTTTCCGAACAAGGTCGCGGCTGATCCGGTTCGCGCCGGGAGCCATGGATTCGGTTACATAAAAAGCCAACAGGCTGACGACAAGGGCGATGGCCAGGATCGGAACGCTCATCCTGATGTCACCGACACCGCTGGCAAAAGCTGCCGTCATTTCCCCCGAGCGCTTCATGCTGGTCATGGTCAAAAGTGTGGCGATAAGAGCTGCAATGGGAGCCATCTGGTAAAGAATGTTGGGGATCTTGAGCACATAGTGCATGGAGATATGTCCCGGGGACAGTCCTCTCCTGATGTATTCCCAGAGTGTGAAGGCAGCATCCGAGGAAAGATAAGCTGCCCCGAGGACGACCATGGCGGGAATAAAAAACAGGAGCCAGCGTCTCATGATGTACCGGTCAAGGCGATTCATGACTTGCTCCGGAGGCTGTGGAGGTATGCCGGGAATATGAACAGGCCGGCAGTTACCAGGAACAGGACAGGGAACCAGGCGCCCAAAGAAGCAGGAACCATGTTCTGACGTGCCATGTTCGATCCTATGGAAAAGAGAAAGAAGCTTGTCAGGAAGAGGATCAGGCTCCCTGAAAATGCGGCAATTTTACCATGGCGGCCTGTGGAGACTGCAGCCGGAAAAATGACGAATGGATATAGCAGGATCGTCAGCGGGAAGGCGAAACGCCGGTTGAGTTCGATGGCATACATAGCGGCCAGTTTTTGGTTCTCCTCTTTACTGATTTCACCGTACCTGGAACGCAGATCCTGGTTGGAAGAGGCCATGAGAAACTGTTTTGCCCGAACGCCCGGCACGGATGACTGGCTCTGGATCCTGGACGTAAGACTTTCGAAGGAACCTGAACGGTAGACATCCCCGCCAGATGCGACAGGGTGGAGCGTGCCCTTCTCGAGCTTGAGGATAATATCTCTAGTGTTAGCGGTTGGCGGTTGGATCATACCCTTTTCCGCCAGGATCATTTCACCCGTCTCGGTCTCATCGAGATCGTTCCTGACCATGAGAAGGCCATCTATGCGCCCGGATTCCCGGTCAAATCCGCCCACGAGGAGAAGTGTGTCCGGGATACCGCTGAACAGGATGCCCGGCTTAAGTTCGTTGATAAAACTCTGCCTGGCAAGGCTTGTCAGCCGCTCATTATATTTTTGAAAGCTGGCTGGTCCCGCATATGCTGTGACAATGAATGCGATAATAAAGGTAACCATGGAAGCCGCGAGAAAAGGCGGCAGCAGCCTAACCGGTGACACCCCAGCAACCATGATGGCGGTGATCTCTCTTTCCTGTTTCATCTGTTCCAGTGTCCATATCATGGCCATGAGGAAGGCGAGGGGGATGGTGTAAGCCAGAAGCGGCGGCGCCAGAAGCAGAAAGGAGAGGAGGAAATCCCGCAGGCTGCTGGCATGAGGCGCCAGCTGCTCGACCTGCCTCGACGCCTGGTCCATCAGGAACAGGATCGTAAAAATAGCTACAGCTGCCGCGAAGGTGGAAACAAATTTGTTGAGGATATATTTATAAAGTTTCCAGGGCATGAAGATATGGTTCCGGGTTCCGGGTTCCGGGTTCCGAGTAGGAACGCTTACAGCCGTTAGCTGTCGACTGATAGCTTAATCCAAGACCCCAAGTATTGTTCTTTACCATTCACCGATCACTGATCACCGATTACTGTTTAATGGCCACTACTTCCTCTATACCACAGCCACCCGATGGACGGGAACCGGGATGTTCTCAAAAAGTCCATTTTTTTCGTTACCTTTCAGGGACTTCGGTTGACTGATGCAATAGCAGGTGGTAGTTTTGGTGAACGATGCCATCATGAGGAGGGATTTCCGGTCATGGCAGACAGGGTTGTTATCGTTCGGTCGGGAGCTCATCTGGTCAGTTTGCC
>DAOVVW010000303.1 GCA_030636965.1 Pseudomonadota bacterium
CCCTTGGCCTGGGGTTAAAATCATAACGATTAAATTACTCCCCCCCCTCCCCTTATGTTCCCCTCCCGCCAGGGGAGGGGAGTAAACCCCCATACCCCCATACTTATAACCTCTGTGTTCTCTGTGCACTCTGTGGTTCAAAAAGGTCTATCGACCTCGTGATTTTATTCTTTCTCTGACTTTCTCAATTCTCCAACTCACCGTTTCCTTATTATCGTACTTATCAAAAACCTCCTGGTAAAGCTCGAGAGACTCTTCGAGCTTCTCTTCTTCTTCCAACGTGCCTGCCAGGTTGAACTTGGCGTCCAGGAAGAGCTCCCCTTCCGGATACCTGATGAGGAAGTTTCTCCAGGCTCGTTCGGCCTCAGGGAGCTGCCCTTTGGACTGCATGATGGCTGCAAGCTGGAAATATGAGTCGTCCACCAGGTCCGATGCAGGGTAGCGTTCGATGAGAGCCTGGTACTCTATCTTGGCCTGTTCGAGCTGGAGGAGTTTATAGTAGCATCCGGCGATCCTGTACTGGTATTTGTCGTCGTCAATGACTGTATCGAAGGCCGTTATCAGCCTGTGGTATTCCACTATGGCCCTGGCGCAATTGTCCAGCTTGAACTCGTAGATCCGGGCTATCTGGTGCTGAGACTCCATGGCTCTTTCGCCTTTGGGAAACCTCTTTAAAAGTTCGCGATAGTCGCTTATCGCATCCATATATTTACTCATGTAAAGGGCGTAGATAAGAGCTCTCTGGTAGAGGGCTTCTTCCACATGTTTGGACTTCGGGTATTTTACAAGAATATCCGTGAGGATAGACACGGCCACGCCAGGCTGGTTCCCGTCCAGGGCCGCCATTGCCCGGTTAAAAAGCTCAGCTTCCTTGCTGCCGGTACAGGAGAAAATGAAGGCCAGACACGCGACCAGAAGAAAGGGTCTTGCCAGGGTTCTCTTCAATCTTTCCCTTCCGTGGCGTCTCCTTCCGTGGCAACTTCAGGCTCCTGAATGAGGGCCACAGAAACGACCTTTTCGTTGGTATCGGTCATGTCGATCAGTTTAACCCCCTGGGAGTTCCGTCCATAAATGGAGATGCCGCTCACGGGTATTCGGATCAGGCGCCCAGCGTCGGTGATGGCCATTATCTCCTCCTCGGAGCCTACCTGGAGGATGCCCACCAGCTTCCCCACCTTGGAAACCACCCTCACCGAGCGCACCCCCTTGCCGCCGCGCTTGATGGGATTGTAATCTTTCATGGCTGTACGCTTTCCGAACCCTTTTTCCGTTACGGTGAGCAGGTAAGCTGCATCATTCACAACCTCCATGCCCACAGCCCTGTCTCTCTTTTCGAGCCTGATCCCCCGCACTCCCCGGGCAGTCCTGCCCATGGGTCTCACGTCGGATTCGTGAAAACGGATCCCCTGGCCTTTGAATGTGGATATCAGGAGGTCCTTTGTGCCATCAGTAATAGCTGTATTTATCAGTCGATCATTTTTGTCCAGTGATATGGCAATGATCCCCGATGAGCGCGGGTTGGCGAATGCGGAGAGGGCTGTCTTCTTAACAACGCCCTTTTCAGTTCCCATGACAACATACAGGTCATCGGAAAATTCCTTTATGGGCAGGAAGGCTGTTACCTGTTCCTTGTCCAGCAGGTTGAGCATGTTGACGATGGGTTTGCCCCGTGCCGCCCTTCCAAACTGCGGGATCTCGTGGACCTTGAGCCAGTGCACCCTGCCCTGGTCGGTAAAGAAGAGGATGTAGTTGTGATTCGTCGCGACAAAAATATGCTCGGCAAAATCCTTGTCTTTCATGGCCAGGCCAGTGAGCCCCTTGCCACCACGATGCTGGCTCCGGTACATCCTCGTAGAGGTCCTTTTAAGATAGCTTTCGTGGGAAACCGTGACGAGCATCTCCTCGTCAACGATGAGATCCTCTAAGGACAGTTCCGCAGTTTCCTGAACGATCTCGGTGCGCCGCTCGTCGCCGTATCTTTCCTTTATCTCGGTCAGCTCCTCAACGATCACGGCAAAGAGTTTTTTCTCGTCTGCCAGAATCCCCTTGAGGCGCCTTATCTCCTTTTTTATGGCCTTGAGTTCCTCGTCTATTTTCTCCCTTTCAAGGCCTGTTAAGCGGGACAGGCGCATCTCCAGTATTGCGCTTGCCTGCCGCTCCGACAGGCCGAACTTCTTGATAAGGCCGGCTCGTGCTGCGGGTACGTCGGCCGATTTTTTTATGAGTCCGACAACGGCATCGATGTTTTCCAGAGCAACTTTTAGCCCCTCCAGGATATGGGCACGTTCCTCGGCTCTGTCAAGCTCGAACCGGGTCCTTCTGGTTACCACCTCCACCCTGAAATCGATGAAGTGTTCAAGGAAGGTCTTTATGTCTGCAAGAAGCGGCTGGCCCCTGTGGATCGCCAGCATCTGGACGCCGAAGGTCGACTTCATCTGTGTCATGGAATAGAGTTGGTTTAACAGGACCTCTGCTATCTCGTCACGCTTGGTTTCTACTACCAGCCTCATTCCGTTGCTGTCGGATTCATCTCTCATGTCGGCG
>DAOVVW010000015.1 GCA_030636965.1 Pseudomonadota bacterium
CTAATGCTCTACCCTTACTCCGTATCCTCCGTGCCTCCGTGGTAAACCCAAGGCCAGGTTTTCTCTGTGCTCTCTGTGTACTCTGTGGTTCAAAAAGATTTCTACTTTTTCCAAGTCGCCGGAACGAAGAGCACCAGGATGGAGAACAGTTCCAGCCTGCCGGCGAGCATGAGGAAAGACAGCATCACTTTGCCCGGCCCAGAGATCCAAGCGTAGTTCTCAATGGCACCTACCTTGCCCAGTCCCGGACCGATATTTGAAAGACTTGCTATTGACGCGGACATGACGGTCACGAGATCGGATTGTTCAGAGATAGCCAAAAAGACGATACCGAAGGCAAAGAGAAACATGAATATGACGAAGTAGGACACTGCGCCGAGGATGTACCTGTCAGGAACCACCCGGGAACTGACTTTGACCGGGATCACAGCGTTGGGAAAGATAGCCTGGAGGATGCTCCTGAAACCGGTTTTCACAGCCACATAGACTCTTATAACCTTCATGCCGCCGCCTGTAGATCCAGCGCAGCCTCCCACAAACATGAGTAACACGAGGGCGAATTTGAGAAATACAGGCCATAGATTAAAATCAGCTGTCGTGTATCCAGTAGTTGTCGTGATCGACACAACCTGAAAGGCGGCCTGCCGGACAGTGGGTTCACTGAAAGATTGTTGATTTAAAGACAGGACAACCGTAAACAGTACAATACTGGCCAGGATCAGCGAAAGATAGGTCCTGAATTCACCATCCCTTACATACCCTCCCAGCTTGCCTCTGATGCCCTGATAGTGAAGCATGAAATTGGCCCCGGCAAGGAGCATAAACACGATTACTATCCACTGTATGTAAGCACCATATGCGCCAATGCTGGCGGTTTTCGTAGAAAATCCCCCCGTAGCCATCGTGCCGAAAGTGTGGCAGAGGGCATCGAATAGAGGCATTCCGCCGGTCATGAGCAGGGCAGTCTCGGCAGCGGTAAGGATAAAATAGACTGTCCAGAGGCTCTTGGCAGTCTCCTTCATTTTCGGCCTTAACCTCTCGGCTGTAGGCCCAGGGGCCTCAGCCCTGTAGAGCTTGTAAGCCCCGCTTCCCAGGGCCGGCAGGAGGGCAACTGAGAGCACGATGATACCCATACCACCCAGCCAGTGAGTCATGCTCCGCCAGAACAGGATTCCCCTTGGCAGTGACTCTATATGAGTCATTATTGTGGCTCCGGTAGTTGTATAACCGCTCACTGTCTCGAAGAAAGCATCGATATAACTTGGCGTTGCGCCGCTCAGAACGAAAGGAAGTGCGGAAAAAGCGGAGATGCAGATCCACGATACCCCGACTATAGCGAGGCCGTCCTTGGCGCTTATGCTCTCAAAATCTTCGTCGGTTATCTTCAGGTTCATCCGGGCAAACAAGGAGATGGCAATACCAATGAGGATAGTGATTCCAAAAGCCCTGCTCTCGGCGCTGACAGGATTGTCTAAAATCGCCCAGGCGAGCGGAGCCAGCATGGTTATGCAGATCACAAAGAGGATCCGGGCTACTATGTTGAAAACCAGTTTCTGGTGCATCTTTTTTCTCGATCCTGGAACGTTCTCTCAGGTTCAGTCAGCATGCGACGCTGGTTCGATACAGAGTCCCGTGTCAGACAGGCATACCGGGCATGGGCCAGGGCGGTTTCAAATTATCAACAGGAAAAAGGCTCCACAAGATCCTGAAAATGAGATCGTTAAAGAATCCCTTTCTTTACGAAGAGCTTCTCGAGCTTGTGCATCACATCTTCAATGCAGAAAACGACTACCGGCTCACCCTCTTTAATCTCGGTGCTTCCACTGGCAAGGATCACCTCGTTGCCACGGTAGATGGCTCCGACTATGGAGTTTTTCGGGAATTTTATATCACGTAGCGGTTTTTTGGTAATAGGAGAATCTTTCTCGGGAATCAGCTCAATAACCTCAGCTTCACACTCCGGTATCGTGGCTACTGTAGTTACCTGGCTTCCTCTGATAAGTCTAAGGATCTGATCGATGGCAAGAAGTCGGGGATTTATGACAACATCAATATTCATTGCCCCGGTGATCGCCATATAATCCTGGGAGTTAGTTGTTATTACCGTAGTGCCCGCGCCCAGCTTCTTGGCAAGCACAGCGGAAATAAGATTGGATTGATCATTGGCTGAGACTGCTATAAATGTATCGGCCGCTTCAACTCCACACTCTCTGAGAATATCAGCCTCGGAGGCGGCTCCTGTAGTTACCCTGACATCATCCAGCAGACCTGCCACCTTTTCAGCCTTTATCCTGCTCTCTTCTAAAAGCACAACCTCGGGGATCTTCTCTGAAAGACCCTGAGCCAGACTGATACCTGTAGCCGTGGCACCGTAGATGATCACTTTTTTTGGAAGTTTTGCATCGGGGTTGAGGAATGTGACGAACTCTGGTGTCGACTCCTTGGGCAGAAGAACGTAGACACGGTCATTTGGATTTATGGAGTCTTCGCCGTAGGGAATTACGACTTCACCATTCCTCCTTATAGCAACGACAAGGAACGGCCACGGGAAATCCTTTTCGGCGAGTTCTTCCAGTTTGATCCCGGAGAGTGGTGATCCCTCGGGCACATCGAAAGCCCTCAGGAGGATCTTCCCATCCGCGAAGTCCGCCACTTGGCGAGAACCGGGAGCTGTCATCACTTTGATAATTGCCTGTGAAGCAACCTCATCAGGGTTGATGATATCATCGACGTAGAAGTGATCAGGCCCGAACTTTTTTAGAACCTCATTAAGTGCTCTGTCCCTGACCCTGGCGATCCTTTTTTTCGCCCCGTAAGCTGCAGCCAGAGAACAGATAGACAGATTGGAGAGGTCTGAGTTGGTTACCGCAACGATCATGTCAGCTTCAGCCACGCCCGCCTCTTCCAGTACGGCCGGATCAGAGGCGGTTCCCACGAGGACACGCACGTCCAGTTTTTCGCTGATCTTGTCAGCAACGGCCTGTTTTTGCTCGATAACGTTTACTTCATGGCCCTGCTCTGAAAGATAGTGCGCGAGATTAGACCCTATAATACCCGCGCCGCAGATGACTAGTCGCATTTTCACAATCCCTGTCTATTCATTATATTGCCGGAATCTTATGGATGGCAGGTTGATAGATGTCTAACTGTATCGCGATTCCGGCGATTTATGCAACATGACGATGAGGTCAATTTTGTGATCCTTTGTCAGGCTCTTTGCGTTCGGCAAGCTTCTTTTCCACAACACAGTAGATACCGCCTTCTTTCATTCCTGGCCTGAAACAGAGGTTGCAGGATATGCAAGTTGCCCTGTGGGACGGATTATCACGCCAGATATTTACGAGGTCCGGCTCTCTTATGAGAGGTCTTGAAAGGGCAAACATGTCAGCATACCCCTCTTCCAGCAACCTCTCTATCAGAGAAAAGGATCTTAATCCGCCCACAAGAATAACCGGCACATTTACTTTTTCCTTTATCCTTATTGAGTAAACCGCATTGTAGCCTTCCCTGTCGAGGCTGTTTATTCTCTTCCGGACCGGAACTCCATCACCGGAACCAGAAGTTCCGGCACTGACCTCAATAGCGTCAATTCCCAGTTCCTCCAACCGCACAGCCGATTCGACAGCATCATCGATCCTGATCCCACCCTCCAGGTTGTCCGAACCGGAGAGTTTTACGGTGAGAGGAAAATCATCACCAACGTCACTGCGGATCGCCGAAACAACTTCCTCCAGAAACCGGAACCGGTTCCGGGCCGATCCACCGTAGTTATCATCTCTTCTGTTTGTCATTGGGGAGAGAAACTGGTTTATGAGGTAACCATGGGCCCCGTGTAGCTGCACACCATCAAAGCCCGCCGCTTTTATTCTGGCGGCTGCCCCTGCAAAGTCCAGAACGGTACTTTTTATCTGTTCTGCCGACATCTTTTCCGGGATGCCTGAATAGAATGGGCTGGGCACCGGTGACGGCCCGATAGGTGCATCCCCTGTTGCTCTCTGGGATGTCTGAGCACCAGCGTGCATAAGTTGTGAAAAGATACTTCCTCCCACCTTGTGAACTGCGTCGGCTACCTGGGCAAGAAACGGGACAAGGTGATCCGACCAGGCTCCCAACGTCCCGATCATCTGCTTTCCCCTTGGGTGAATGTATGTATATCCGGTGACTATAAGGCCCGTTCCACCCTCTGCCAGCTTCCTGTACAAAACAGGCAGTTTTGGGGTGGGTTTACCGTCCTCTTCACACATTCCCTCCCACGTCGCGCTGCGCATAAACCGGTTGGGTACTATGATATTCCCTATTTCAACAGGTTCAAAGGGCATGTTTTTCAAAATTTCCCCAAAATAATTACACCCCTCGGTCTGACCATTAAACTGTCAAACTCAAGGGGATAGGTGTGTTAAGCCGGAAATCGGCCACGTATCTATCATATATTGTTTTTTATAGCAATAAGTGTTTCTTTCGGGTTTGCGTTAATTATCTGACAGAAATCCTAGTATTTTCTGCCAGTTGTTGGTTGTTAGTTGCAAGTTGTTAGTAACTAAACTATCAACCAACAACTAACAACTAACAACTAATAACTTGATCAATAATGGCCCGGTAAGTATCAGCCAGGTTAGTCCAGGAAAGGTGCTTCAGATCCGGCACTTCCAGGGTCCTCACTGATTCAGGATCCTGGATCATTTCCAGCAATCTGCGCGAAAGCTCGGCGCTTTCAGCGGCCGGGTCCTCGGGGTACGAGGGGAACCTGAAGCTATCCGGCAGGTACTCCATATATGCCAACCGGTCAGGAACCAGTGGCACACACCCTGCAGCCACCGCTTCGAGAAGCGCGACCCCCTGGAACTCATGGAGGGATGTGGAGATGACCACATCGCTTGTGGTGAGTATCCTCCTGTATTCAACCGCATCTTCCACAAAACCCCATGTATCGATATGTTTGGAAAGCTTGTCCTTTGCCTCTTCAAACACTTCCGGACACTCCCGGAATCGCTCCCCCAGGACATGGAGCCGGAAATTCCCATTGCGTCGGGAAACATCGTACAGGGCATCAAAAAATCGTTCCGGGGCCTTGTCATATTCCCACCTGTGGTTCCATACAATAGTGAGGGGCACGTCGGAAGAAGGCGAGTCGTGATCCGCATAACAGCGAGCTTCCAGAGGTACCGGTACCACAACGGAACGGCTCTTGAGCTCATCAACCACACCTGCCGGGATGAAGTCGGGAACCATATCAAGGAGTTTTTCCACTCCGTCAAGGAAGGAATCCCTGTTGTATCTGGAGTTAAAGACAGCAATATCAGCGGCAAGTGCCGTATAGAGGTTGGTTATCATGTAATTCTGCCCCCCCTTGCGCTCGAAACGTTCGGGGTAGGCAAACTGGTTCTCGTGGTAGTAAACGATAGATGGCAGGCTGGCAAGGCCAGGCGCCATTCCCTTCAGCGCGGAGAGATCGGTCATGGAAGTGGCAAGGAGGCAGTCGTAATTATCCGTCAGGACTTCCCGGGAACCGAGGGCCCATGACAGGGCGTTGCCGCGGTTTCTCCAGGCAAAGTTTCGGGGAGGCAGGGAGAGGACAGTCCAGGAGTGCTCCTTAAGGTGCTCAGCGAGCTGCTCCCTCCAACGCCTGTGACTTCCAGCATCATAGGCGGAAAGAAGGAGAATCCGCCTGCTCTGCGAATCAGCCATGGGTCCACTCCCGTGGGCTTCCCTTTCCGTGGTGAAAAACGAAACTGTATTTATCCTACAGCTACAAGGGCGCTCGCGTAATCAGGCTCCTGGGCGATTTCCGGAACCTGTTCAGTGTAGATTACCTTGCCGCCCTCGTCTATGACCACGATCGCTCTTGCCATCAGCCCTGCTATGGGTCCGTCGACTATTCTCACGCCGTAGTTGTCACCGAAAGTCCTGTAGCGGAAGCACGAGAGGGTAGTAACATTATCCAGACCCTCGGCGCCGCAGAATCTGGACTGGGCGAAGGGAAGGTCCTTTGAGATGCATAGAACATCGGTATTGTCCAGCCCCGCTGCCTCTTCGTTGAACCTCCTTACCGATGCCGCACAAACATCTGTGTCAAGGCTGGGAAATATGTTGAGCACCAGTTTTTTCCCGGCGTAATTTTCCAGGGTCACGTCGGAAAGATCGCCCGCCGTCAGTTTAAAATCAGGCGCCTGTGCGCCCACTTCAGGCAGATCCCCCATTGTATTGATCGGATTTCCCTTCAGAGTAATTTGAGCCATCTTTAACCTCCTTACAAAAAGCTGTTCGCCTTCCCGAAATAGTACCTATTATCTACTATTATAATGATTGGTTCACATGCAAATCAGTTTGTGATCCATAAATAATGAATGGATTCAGGTAAAAGCCCCTTCGCCTTCGCAACCCCCTTTTAGCTTCGCTTCAGGGCCTTTTACCGGAATCCTGGACGGATTAACATACATCAGGCCGGGGTTTTGATGAATCACGAAGCGAAGCTGGCCCCACGCGCAGCCGAGTGATTACACCAAAGGCCCGGTCCTATGAATACATTTTAACTGAATTTCACCAACTAATTTGGAAATAATCCGAAAAAAATGGCACCGGAAGGTGCCATTTCGATCATGGATGGCTCACGATTAATCCTCAAAATCCCCTTCAGGTCCTTTGTCTGAATCAATGAGAGCGGCTTTGGCAGCAATCTTCTCTTCCGTCCACTGGGCAGGGTCCTCTATCCTTCCAACCTTGGATCCAAGGTCACAGGACCCCGCTGAAAGGAGAGCATCCACAGCCAGGGGAGCTGTGTCAGCCGCGTTGAATACGTTGGTGAGCAGCTCAAATGTAAAGTCCTCTACCGCTCCGGCCATCCTGGCCCTTACCTTCTCTGATTGGCCCAGCATGTGATTTTCAAAGGGCAGGTTCAACTTCTTGTAGTCTCCGCCCTTAAGACCGTTTTCCGTCGCATAGGCAACCATCTCTGCCCAGACCTCATCGGTCACACCGGCATCCGACACCTTCGCGAACTGCCCATCCTCGTCGAGGATGGCGTTACCGTAGTCGTTGACCTTAACCCCCCAGGTCAGCATCTGGAGAGCCGTGGCAACGTTTGCCTTTGTAGTTTTTGTCCCGGAGGCGATCTTTCTGAGCCGCTCGCTGCTGTTTCCCGAGGTCCCATGCTGTGCCCCGGAAATTTTGTACGGTTCCAGGGCACTGTGGATTTGTGTTGTGAGGTCTATCTGAATACCCGCATCTGATTCCTCTATCCCGTGAGTTGTACCGTTGTTCAAGGCTATCCAGTCAGGGAAGATATTGTGGGCATTTAAGCCCTGTACGAGGAAGAGGGCCTCTTCTTCGGTGGAAAGCCCTTCCTTGCCCTTTATCTCACCAACTTCCGTCTCCAGTCCGGCCCAGGTCGGCACGTAATCGGCGAGGGCTATGCTTGCCAGCAGGTTCTGGTCGTCAGGAAGGTGAGATGCGTCTATAGCTATGGAGGTTATACCGGCATCAAACATAGTCGGTATCTCAGCCCTTGCCCTGCTCACATCCTTGTCGCCTTTAATTCCGTAGTGGTCCGCATGGATGGCAACGGGTATCGTGATCCCCAGTTCATTGGTTATGGAGTCTACCACCCTTGCCAGGTTCCAGAAATTGATGGCGCAATAGGCATTGGCACCGCCTTCTGATTTGGCGATCTCCACGATTATGGCGGCGTTGGCCCGCTGGGCTGCTTTTAGCGCACCCCTGATGACAAACTGGTTGCGGCCGTTGGCAGCAATAGTCATGGCCCCTCCCCTGGCCACCATGGCCCTGTCAACAGCCTTGCCACTGACGATAAGAGCCCTGGAATTAGGAAACAGCTTGACAATGTTTGGCGGACGGCCAACAGAGAGTGCCTTCTCGAAATCCTTATTGGAAACGGTTGACATATTGTGGCCCCCTTATGCTAGTTGAAATCCGAAATTGGTGCTTTATTCCGTATCCCATAAACCCCATCTAGATTACACTTTTTGGTGGCACTAAATCAATATTGCAGCTAACAACTTTTACTTAATCGCCGCCTCAACAGCCCTCTCAATCCCGTCATCAGGCAGATCATAGTGAGTAACCATCCTGACCTGCTCATGGTCAATGGCAAGACTCAGTACACCAGCTTTTCGCAAGTGATCCACAAATGCGCCTGCCAGATCTCCATTTTCCGGTGGATTTTTTTTCACCTGTTCTCCAAACCAGGATGGTTTTATGCTGAGCATGATTATGTTCGTCTCCGGTTTAACCGGGACTTCAATACCGCCGATCTGTGAAAAGCCGTCAGCAAGTGTCTGAGCTGCCTCGTGATCATTCTTGATCCGCTCAACCATTACTTCCAGAGCAACTATACCGGCCGCAGCGATGATGCCCGCCTGTCTCATCCCGCCACCGAACATCTTTCTTACCCTTCTGGCCTCGGATATGAACTCTTTTGCACCAGCCAGGATAGAGCCCACAGGAGCACCGAGCCCCTTGGACAGGCAGAACATCACCGAGTCGAAGCCGGACACAGCATCTTTAACGGTGATATCCAGGCTTTGGGCCGCGTTGAAGATCCTGGCGCCGTCAAGGTGCGCTGGGACACCGGCTTCTTTCGCAACATTCAGGATCTCCCTGGTCCTTTCAAGGGGCATCACCTTGCCGCCAGCCATGTTGTGGGTGTTTTCCAGGGCTACAAGTGCGGTCCTTGAAAGGTAATAGATATCCGGCCTTATGGCCCCCCTCACCTGCCCAGCAGTCATCAACCCGTCATCCGTACAGACGGGATGGGCAAGGAGACCGGAAAGCGCCGCCATTGCAGCCATCTCGTAATTGGAGATGTGGCTCCTCTCCTCCACAATCACCTCGCTGCCGGGCCTGCAATGAATGTGAAGGGCAGTCTGATTTCCCATTGTCCCGGTGGGCATGAGTATTGCCGCCTGCATGCCCAGTTTTTCAGCCGCCATCTCCTCAAGCCTGTTGACCGTGGGGTCTTCGCCGTACACATCGTCTCCCACTTCAGCCTGGACCATGGCGTTTCTCATGTCGGGCGTAGGCTTGGTTACGGTATCTGACCGCAGGTCAACCACCTGGTTTTTTCCCATACTGACTCCTTTATCAGACAAGCAGCATCCGATCCTGGGAGAACTCTTCTCCTCTGACTGTGTAGAACCGTGCAATCAGGTCCTCCACGGTAAGGTTCCTCTTCTCCTCGCCTTCCACATCCAGTATTATTTTCGCCCTGTGCATCATAACCAGGCGGTTGCCCATGCGCAGTGCCTGCTGCATGTTGTGGGTTACCATGAGCGTGGTAAGGTTCTGTTCGCTAACTATCATCTCCGTCAGGTCCAGGATCTGGTTCGCTGTTTTCGGATCCAGGGCAGCTGTGTGTTCATCTAGAAGAAGTACCTCAGGTCGGACCATTACAGCCATAAGCATTGTGAGGGCCTGCCTCTGACCTCCCGAAAGGAGCCCCACTTTGTCTTTTAACCTGTCCTCCAGTCCCAGTTTGACATGTTGCAACTCTTCCCGGAAATGCTCACGATCCCTGCTCTTCACGCCCAGGCCGATCCCGTGGGCTTTTCCTCGCCTTGCTGCGAGGGCAAGGTTCTGTTCTATGGTGAGGGATGCGCACGTCCCGAGGAGGGGGTTCTGAAACACCCTGCCGATAAAGCCGGCCCGTTTGCGCTCGGGCCAG
>DAOVVW010000257.1 GCA_030636965.1 Pseudomonadota bacterium
AGGAGAGTTGGGAGGTATTCTGTATCTTCCAGGACCGAAACCACAAGTTCGTTAAGCGATTCGGTCTCCATTTTCTTTCGCAGGGAGGCAATGGTATCGTTGAATTTGCCCAGGGCGGAAGAAGCCTTGGGCGAAAGCGAACCATTCTCAACTGCCAGACGGACTGAATCCTCCGGGGCCTGTCCGTTGCCTGACGCTTCCCGGATCTTTGCCAGTGTTACCTTGCCGATCCCCCTGGCAGGTGTATTCACGATCCTTTCAAAGCTTGTCCAGTCAGACGGGTTGACAAGGAGCCTGAGGTAGGACATCAGGTCCTTTATCTCCATCCGGTCGTAAAACCTCACTCCACCTACGATCTCATAGGACATGTTCGCCTTCAGCAAAGCATCCTCGATAGATCGCGACTGGGCGTTAATACGGTAAAAAACGGCAAAATCTCTGGATGAATAACCCTCCTGGCGCGCGAGACTCGAAATATGTGAGCGTATAAAATCAGCCTCGTCCCTCTCGTCTAAAGCCGCGAAGGCGGTTACCTTCAATCCGTCGGGGCGAACTGCTACCAGGTCCTTTTCCTTCCTGCCCACGTTGGCGCTGATCAGACACGAGGCTGCTTTCAGGATGTGTCCTGTGGATCTGTAGTTCTCAGACAACGTGACTACCTTTGCCTCGGGGAAATCTTTTTCAAAAGACAGGATGTTGGTGATGTCCGCGCCCCTCCACATGTAAATACTCTGGTCGTCATCACCCACAACACACAGGTTTCTCCGTTTTGAGGAGAGGTGACGTATGATCTGGTACTGGGCATGGTTGGTGTCTTGATACTCGTCTACAAGCAGGTAGTGGAGCAGGTCCTCGTAACTTTTTCTGACCTCAGGATGCTCCTCGAATAGCCGGAATGTAAAAAAGAGCAGATCATCGAAATCCAGGGCATGCGAGGCGTGAAGCTTCTCATCGTATTTTCTGTATGCGCGGACGATCTTGTCCATCATCGGATCGCGCCTGACAAGACTCATCTCCTCCATCTGGTCAGGACCTGTAAGGGCATTTTTTGCCCTGCTTATCATGTAAGCGGCCTTTCGAGCGGGCAGGGCCCTCTCGTCAAGGTTCATCTCTTTTATAATATCCTTAACTATTTTGAGAGAATCGTTGCTGTCGGCTATCGTGAAATAGCGGGAAACTCCCAGCTTTTCGGCATGCTGGCGCAGGATCCTGACACAGGCGGAGTGGAAGGTGCTTATCCACACCGGCTTTCCTTGCTTTCCAACAAGCCCGATCACCCTCTCCCTCATCTCTTTCGCGGCCTTGTTTGTAAAGGTGACTGCCAGGATTGCGTAAGGGGGCACGCCTATTTCCTCTAAAAGATAGGCGATCCGGTAGGTGATGACCCTGGTTTTTCCGCTACCGGCGCCGGCAAGGATCAAGAGGGGACCTTCAACTGTGGTTACCGCTTCTGCCTGGCTGGGATTCAGGTCGTCTGGGTAAACAGCCTTCTCAGTGCGTTTCTTCATATCTGAAGATAGCCTTGTTGTAGGCTGTAATGATATCCCGCCTGGTGAGGATGCCCACAAGCTTCTTCGGATCTCTCGAATCCACGACGGGAAGCTGTTCGACGCTTCGATATGCCAGTTTGTTCAGAGCGTCCTTGAGATTGTCGGAAGGCGTAACTGTGGTGACACGGGTGGTGGCGATATCCTTTGCCACAACGAGGTTTTCAAGTTCCGCTTCAAAAACGTGCTGCCGGACATCCTGGAAGGACAGAATGCCAGTGAGCTCTCCCTCCCTGTTGACTACGGGGAAGTTGGAATATTTGCTCTGGGTGAAGTGCCTCGTGATCTCCTTGAAAGGCATATCTTCCTTTATCACTTCCACATCCGCAGTCATGGCATCGCGCACCTTAATTGACTGGAGGACATTTACCTCGCGGCCGGCTTCAATGGTAATTCCACGTTTATGCAGCCTGATCGAATATATGGAGTGCGGAGACAACCCACGGATAACCAGATGGCTCATAATGCACGACACCATAATAGGTAGAATAATATGATAATCGCCCGTCAGCTCGAAAAGGATCAGGATGTTGGTCAGGGGAGCATGGGCTGCTGCTGCCACCGTAGCCCCCATGCCCACAAGGGCATAGGCCCCCTTGGTAGCTGTTACCGTTGGAAACAGAGAGTGTACAATGGAACCGAATGCACCTCCAAGCATGGCACCTATATACAAGGACGGGGCGAAGACTCCCCCTGAACCTCCCGAGCCCAGTGTAAGAGACGTAGCCAGTATCTTCAGGAACATGAGTATCAGCATAAGACCGAAGGCCATCCTGCCCATAAGTGCGTCGCCCATGGATGCGTAACCATTGCCGAAGATCTGGGGAAAGACCAGGCCGATGGAACCCAGAATGAGCCCGCCGGCGGCGGGTTTCAACCACGGGTGGATCTTTATCTTTTCCTCGAAGTACTCCTCGGAGAAGTCGAGTACATGAATAAACAGAAGGGCCGCAAGGCCCGCAAGGAGCCCCAGAATTATATAGAAAACGATCTCCACCGGGTTCACCATCTGGTAGAGAGGGACGGAAAAAGCAGGTTCGTTGCCCAGTAGATGCCGCGATATTGTGGTTGCGATAACTGAAGAGATGATGACGGGGCTGAAGGTACCCACGTTCCAGTCGCCAAGAATGATCTCCAGGGCGAAAAGCGACCCCGCTATGGGAGCATTGAAGGTCGCGGCGATCCCCCCGGCAGCCCCGCATCCCAGAAGTGTCCTCACGTAGCTCTAGGACATCCTGAATATCTGTCCGGCATAGGAGCCTATTGCGCTTCCGATCTGCGCGATTGGGCCTTCCCGCCCCGCTGATCCTCCTGAGCCGATGCAGATAGCCGAGGCGATGGCTCTGATAAACACCGTCCGTAACTTGAGTATACCGCCCTTGAGTA
>DAOVVW010000275.1 GCA_030636965.1 Pseudomonadota bacterium
CCTCCCTTGATGGGAGGGGACAAAGGGGAGGGTGGTAGGATATCCCCCTCTCCTCGCCTGCCGTTCAATGTTTTTCAACAACGGCAGGCTTCCTCTCCCACTAGGGGAGAGGAAGAGTAAGGTTGTGGTGCTGTTTGTTAGCCCAGAACCAAGCGCCTAAGGCCCAGTGCCTGTATCGGGTTTCACTAATCACCAATTACCAATCACTAATCACGCGTCACGATTTAGGACTTAACGCGATAGCCCTCAATCGAGGAGAAAGATAATGGAAGAATTCTATCGGATAAAAAGATTACCCCCCTACGTGTTCAATATCGTTAATGAGCACAAGTATCAGGCCAGGGTTAAGGGAGAGGATATAGTCGACTTTGGTATGGGGAATCCTGACCTCCCAACCCCTCAGCATATTGTAGACAAGCTGGTAGAAGCAGTCAAAGACCCCAGAAATCATCGCTACTCTGTATCTCGCGGCATCCACAAACTCAGAGTGGCTATGGCCGACTGGTACAGGAGAAAGTATGATGTCCATCTGGATCCGGAGACCGAGGTGGTGGCAACTATCGGGTCGAAGGAAGGAATTTCTCATTTGATTTTGGCCATTTCAGCTCCGGGAGACATGGTTATCGTTCCGGATCCCTGTTATCCAATACACTCGTACAGCGCAGTTATTGCGAATGCGGATGTTAGAAGTGTGCCCATGGTCGATAATGAGGACGAGTTCCTTGCAAGCATAGAGCGTGCGGTGAAGGGTCTGTGGCCCAGGCCGAAGATCCTGATGCTCAACTATCCAAATAACCCGACGACCAATACTGTAAATCTATCCTTCTTTGAAAAGGTCGTCGAACTGGCCAAGGAATTTGAGCTAATCGTAGTCCACGATCTGGCCTATGCAGATCTTGTTTTCGAAGATTACAAAGCGCCAAGCCTTCTTCAGGTCCCAGGTGCCAAAGATATCGGTGTTGAAATATACACCCTGTCAAAGAGCTACAATATGCCCGGCTGGCGTGTCGGTTTTGTTGTCGGAAACCCTAGAGTGGTTGGCGCATTGGTGCGGATCAAAAGCTATATGGACTACGGTATGTTCCAACCCATACAGATAGCATCCATAATCGCTCTAAACGGACCGGATGATTGTGTAAAGGAAACAGTGGGGATTTACCAGAAGAGAAGGGATGTTCTGGTAGACGGCTTGAACAGGATCGGGTGGCAAGTGGAGAAACCAAAAGCAAGCATGTTCCTATGGGCACCTATTCCTGAAAAATACAGGGAGATGGGAAGCCTTGATTTTTCACTCATGGCTTTGGAGAAAGCCAAGGTCGCTGTGGCCCCCGGTATAGGTTTTGGACAGGGTGGGGATGAGTTTGTGAGGTTTGCGTTAGTAGAGAATGAGCATCGAACGCGACAGGCAATCAAAAGCCTCCGAACCTTGTTTTAACTTATGCGGCTACAATTTAGGTCAGGCAGAAGGCAAGAGGCAGGAGGGTTTGATCAAGGTATCGGCGTAACGGGGTAAGGGTGTTTACTCCCCTCCCTTGACGGGAGGGGTAGGGGGAGGGTGCAATATATTCCTTCACCTCGAATCTCCACGCTCAGTGTGGCCAAGGGAGCGCAAAAGGTCCTAGTAGCTGATTGATAGTTTGCTTTAACCCAAGCCAAGGTTTTCCTCTGTGTTCTCTGCGAACTCTGTGGTGAAAAACCTTGAACGTTAAACATTGAATGTTGAACCTACCCAAAAGAGAAAGACAATGAGCAGAAAGAAATTCACAGTAGCTATAGCCGGTGCGACCGGAGCCGTGGGTGAGTTGTTAATACAGGTGCTCGAGGAGCGGAATTTTCCCGTTGGGGAGATGATCTACCTTGCTTCTTCCCGTTCTGTGGGCAGAAAGCTTAAGTGGAGGGGCAAGGAGATAGCGGTTCGCGAACTCACGAAGGATGCCTTTGAGGGCGTTGACATAGCCATGTTTTCAGCAGGTGGTGGAAGAAGCGTCGAGTTTGCCCCTGCTGCCGTGGAAGCCGGAGCAGTCGTTGTGGACAATTCATCGGCCTTCCGGATGGAGCCCGATGTGCCTCTGGTTGTTCCGGAGGTGAATGCAGAGGATATAGGGGATTACACCAAAAGAGGCATTATCGCAAATCCGAATTGCACTACGATAATAATGATCATGGCCTTAAAGCCCCTGCACGATTATGGAAAGATAAAGAGGGTTGTAGTGTCCTCATATCAGTCCACAAGCGGAGCAGGTGCCAAGGCTATGGAAGAATTAATGAGTCAGGCAAGAAGCTGGGCTGCCGGCGATGCCCTTGAGGTCAGTGCATTTCCTTATCCCATCCTCTTTAACCTGATACCCCACATAGATGACTTTACCGAAAACGGGTACACCAAAGAAGAGATGAAAATGCATAACGAGACCAGGAAGATGCTTCACGACGATGACATCCAGGTTTCAGCGACCTGTGTGCGAGTGCCTGTTCTAACAGCTCATTCTGAGGCCGTTTATATAGAGTCTGAAAAGGAGATCACTCCTGATAAGGCAAGGGAACTGATCTCGGCCGCCCCGGGAATTGAAGTGCTGGACGACCCTGCCCAGCTCAAGTATCCCATGCCGATCGATGTTGCTGGCGGAGACACTTGTTACGTGGGGAGGATAAGGAAGGATTTTTCCACCGCGAACGGTCTGACTTTCTGGGTTGTAGGTGACCAGCTTCGTAAAGGAGCTGCTACAAACGCGGTGCAGATTGCCGAAGTACTGGCGGCAGAGTATTTACAGGGCTGAAGCCCTGTAAATGGAGCATTAGAG
>DAOVVW010000201.1 GCA_030636965.1 Pseudomonadota bacterium
AAGACCCGAAAGCGTTTCTGTGGGAACTTCCCTGGCGGTACCAGTTCTTATACCCTACCGACTCGGTCAGGGCGAGACACTCTCTACTGTCGCCAGGGATCTTATGGGAGACCCTATGGCATATAACCTTATCGCTATTGCAAGTAAAATTAATAAACCCGAGAGCATGCCGATAGGGACACTTATCAAAGTGCCAATTGTCCTTAATCGGGCAAAGAAGCCGAAATCAACCCCACAAGCCAGACCGAAACCGAAGCCAGC
Organism: Pseudomonadota bacterium; assembly: GCA_030636965.1. Classification (GTDB taxonomy): domain Bacteria; phylum BMS3Abin14; class BMS3Abin14; order BMS3Abin14; family BMS3Abin14; genus SZUA-178. The sequence goes on from DAOVVW010000201.1 coordinate 262, forward strand.
AAAATCCTCAAAAGCGGGTCCAACGTCCTCCAGGAAGACCAGCTCTGAACTCGCAAACAGCATTGGACGCGCAGAAAGAGAGTTCAGGCTGGGAAACTATCAGGAGGCGAAGGGACTCCTTCTCAGGATCGAACACCTCCTGGTAAAAAGTGAGCACGCAGAGGCATTGAGGATTCTGGCATCATGTCACTATGCATACGGCGACACATCCCTCGTCTTTGATAGCCTGCGTAAAGCATACACGCTGGACCCTTCCTACAGGCCCACAAAATCCATGGTAAATCCAGAGCTCCTTTCCCTGCACAGGAAGGCCCGAAGGGTTGCCGGTCGTAACTAATCCTAATAGATGTAACTGCAACGGAGTGTCTGGTTCATTCTGACCAGAAAGATCTTCTCAAAGAAACAGGGAGGCTCTGATACAGAGCCTCCCTGTTAATGACAGAAACCTCCTGAAAATGTCAGACGGTCATAGTGTCTTCACGTATCTTGTCTTCAAGCTCCCTGATCCTGTTCTTCAGAGTTTCTTTTTCTCCACCCTTGTCCATGATATGGATCCGGTATGCCATCCCAAGGACAACCAGGAAAAGTGCCGTACTCCTCAGGGCCGGAAAGGGAATTGTGAAACCAAGCAACATCTCGAAGATAGTCATAAATGCGAGAATAAGCGCGATTATTATCCAGACGAGCATCCCATCCTCCTTTTTATTGAAATAACTATAAATGTGATAATATCACAAAATATAATGCATACAATAAAAAAGTCTTTTCAGGACTGTTGCAACCTGGACTAGAATTCTCCGGCCCGCCTGATATTGTAGGCAGCTTTTCCCTCGGCGATGACAGTGTCCTTGTCCACCGCGGTATAAACAGTCGTGCTAACTACCGCAACCCTATTACCAACACGTACTACCTCAGACTCGGACACCAGATCATTATCAGGACCGGGTCTCAGGAAATCCACTCGTATGTCGATGGTTGCTATGCCATCGTCTGTGTTGAAATGAGTCCAGACAGCAGCTCCTCCGCTGACATCTATGAGAGTTGAGATGATACCTCCATGGATAGCCGGTCTTCGCACATCGCCGACAAACTCATCCCTGAACGGGAGCTTTAGTCTTGCGTATCCTTCCTTGAGTTCCTCAATTTCCAACCGAAGAAACTCATGGAATGGAATCTTGTTCGTCATGTAGTTCTTCAGTTCCTCCAGCTTCTTTTCCACAGAAACCTCCTCTGTCTTTCCCCAATTTATATTGTGAAAAAGGTTACACTGTTAGCTTATATGTGGCAAGGATTTTGAAAACGAATTTGTTTGCTTTTGGCTGTTAATTGTTGATGACTTCGCAAGAAGTCATCAACGCGCCCATTGAGGGGCGCCCAAATCAGGAAATCATGGATCGATGTCTCAATAAAACAAATACGGATACGAGGCAAGGCCCGTATCCGTATATCCAGAGTGCATTTAATTTCAGTATCTACCCGATCCCTGTATCCGAATGATGCTGTGTTATCCAGTTCGTATCAACCCTGCGATTCATCAGATCAACCGCGGATCATTACGAGGAGCATTTTAAACGGTTCGGGCGCGTTCAGTGCATGTGGAATATCTGCTGGCATCATCACTGTTTGTCCTGCTGTGGGAGTAACAGTCACATCGCCTATTGTAATTTCCGCCGAACCTTCCAGGATCTGGACCATAGCATCGAAGGGTGCGGAGTGTTCACTGAGACCCTGGTCTTTATCGAAGGAAAAAAGAGTAACTGTCCCTTTTCCGCTTTTGATTATCGTCCGGCTGACAACCGAGCCATCTGAAAAATCCACCAGTTCCTTGAGATCCACTGCCTCTGAGTGAGGCATACCTCCAGATTCATCTCCGTGTTTATGCTGTGACATTGTCTGCTCCTTTCAATCAAGTTAGACTCATTTATTTATCGAGTGTATCAGGTTTATTTTAATTATGCCGTGTAATGCCACTGAGAACATTGATGTAGCTCAATTTGGACCTTTTATTTCTACCAAAGCGAATATTTTTTTGTTGAAAGTTGAAGATTGAAGGTTGAAAGTAGTCAATAAATGAACATTCAACAATAAACTTTGAACGTTGAACACGATATAAATCGGAGGATCGACATGAAAATAGGGATCCCCAAGGAGATCAAGGACAACGAATACAGGGTCGGCATAGTTCCATCGGGAGTCGAGGAACTGGTATCGGACAGCCACGAGGTCCTGATACAGGCAGGAGCGGGCCTTGGCAGCGGCATTTCAGATGAAGATTTCGTTTCCGCGGGAGCTGTCATACTCCCGGATACCGGTTCCATATGGGGCGCAGCCGATCTTGTAATGAAGGTAAAAGAGCCACTTCAGGAGGAATATGATCTCCTTAAAGACAATCAGATCCTTTTCACCTTTCTGCACCTGGCCCCCCTTCCTGGCCTTGTTGATGTACTCCTTGACAGGGGAATCAGGTCAGTAGCCTACGAAACGATCCAGCTTCCCGACGGCAGCCTGCCTCTCCTTGCGCCTATGAGCCAGGTGGCCGGTAAGATGGCCGTCCAGGTCGGAGCTACTTACCTTCAGAAGGAAAGGGGTGGCAAGGGTATCCTCCTCGGTGGAGTTCCGGGAACCAAACACGGGAGGATAGTAATAATTGGAGGCGGTAACGTCGGGATCAACGCTGCCAAAGTGGCCTACGGACTTGGCGCCGAGGTTGCGATCATCGACAGGGACCACAACCGCCTCAGCTATATCGATGACATCTTTGACGGCAAGGTGGTTACTCTCATGTCCAACACGAGAAACATAAGGGAAGCCGCGTGGGCCAGCGACATGCTGGTGGGGGGTGTGCTACTTGCCGGAGCCCTTGCACCGAGACTGATCAGCCGCGAGATCCTGAAAGAGATGAAGGATGGCAGCGTTTTCGTGGATGTCTCCATCGACCAGGGGGGAATTTCCGAAACCAGCCGACCCACGTCCCACTCAAATCCCGTCTACACTGAAGAAGGGATCATCCACTACTGCGTTCCCAACATGCCTGGCTCGGTACCGGCAACCAGCACCTACGCACTTACCAACGTTACCCTCCCATACTGCAGGAAGCTGGCCACCGACGATCTGGAAAAAGCCCTGAAATCGGATTCTTCACTGGCCGCTGGAGTGAACACCTGGGATGGGGCTATAACGTGTGAGCCGGTAGCTGAGGGAGTCCGGGGGGCATATAAACCGCTCGTAGAGCTGATATAGAAGTTGCCCCAGTGCGCAGGGCGTAGTGCGAAGGGCGGAAAACAGGGAGAAGTTTCATTCTAACATTAAGCGATAAGAGCTTTTAACACAGGGGGCCGCAGAGAAAAACCCGGGCTTTGGT
>DAOVVW010000241.1 GCA_030636965.1 Pseudomonadota bacterium
TTGATGACTTCGTGAAAAGTCATCAAGGCGCCTACTTAGGGGCGCCCAAATCAATGACTTGCACGGCAAGTCGTTGATTTGGAAGGAAGGTGAAAATGACACTTTTCACTTTCCGTGGAGTAAAAGGCCACGGATGGACTTTTTACGACCCTGTCAACCTTTATAAAAGGTTACAGGATATTTGGCTCCTTGGCAATTGGCCAGAGTCTGAAACCTCATTGCAGGTATTCTCGGTCACCGGATTGAGAATGACCGGGATCGTTTTGAAACGAAGGACCAGAGGAACAAATGGCGATGCTTAATCTTGGAATAAGCTCGTGTCTTGCAGGACATGATGTCCGATGGGACGGTAGCAACAGGTTTAACGATCTCATAGCGGATACTTTCAGCACAGATGCTACCTTAATTCCTGTCTGTCCCGAAGTTGAGTGTGGTTTGGGTGTTCCGAGAGAGCCCATGGAGCTATACGGTTCGTCGGAGGAACCACGCCTGGTTACAACACAAACCCGCAGGGACCGTACTCTTGCTGTGCGCGAATGGTCGATAATGAGATCTGAAGAGCTTGAAACAGTGGATCTTTCCGGTTTTATCTTCAAAAGCGGCTCCCCGAGCTGCGGGATCGAGAGGGTCAGAGTGAGTAGGGTGGGAAGAAAACCCCTGAAACGGGGTGTCGGACTATTTGCCAAAGTTTTCAAATCCCGCCTGCCCCTGGTACCTGTGACGGACGAAAAGCTCCTCTTGCTACCGGAAAGAAGGATGGGTTTTGTGGAGAACATCTTCCTTCTCAGGAGGTTCAGGTATATTATCTCAGACTCAGAACTGGAGGACTTCCACGCAAGTCACAGGTTGATACTATCTGCACGCAGCCAGGGAAAAACCAGAGTTCTGGATAAACTGGTTATGAGGGGGGCTGCCCCTGACGAAACCGAAATCCTGACAGGTTACACTGCCATACTCCTGAATATCCTGAAACTTGGTCCGACGAGACTGAAAAATAAACGAACTCTTGAATTCGCTGTCAAACTCCTTCGACACGTGCTTTCCAGTAAGGAGAACAAGGAACTCGCCCGCACCATGGAAAAATACGGGGAAGGTAGGTTATCATTTGCCGCCGTACTTTCCTTGCTGGGACACCTGGTACAAAAATGCAGCCACGAGGATCTTATCGGCCAGTTCTTCATCAACCGCCATCCCCTGGAATTGAAGGTGATGGAGGATATGTAATTAATCCCGGGTCCAAAAACCAAGATCCAAGGTCAACAGATGTGAGTTCCCGCTAGATGATATTGGACCTTGGATTCTGGATCTTGGACCTGGAGAAGTTAAAGCCATATATGAAGATTCCAAAGGCTAAACATCGGCTCAAGAGAGGCTTATCACCCTGATTTTAGAAAGGATTTTCAGCTTTAACTGAATCCACTGGATAGATTGACAAAGCACTTTCCTTCCTGTATCTATTTCAGTTCTAACTGACGGGAGGTTATTATGTTCCTCCGGCTCGGTGAAGTGCCCGCTGAGGGGCTGAACGTCGAATTTTCACTTGAATCTGATGCCCCTGCAGCCAAGTCAATAAATGCTGATGGTCCTGTTAAGGGGACTTTCAGAATTGAGAAAACAGGGTCTCAGTTGCTGATAAAAGGTTCAGTCAGTGGTTATGTGCGCCTTGACTGCTCTCGCTGTCTGACAAGCAACAGATATAAAATTGAAGAAAAGATCTCAGTTGAACTCCGTCCTCTTTCAGATACAGGAGAGGGAGAGGAGATGGAGTTAGCCTCCGATGATCTAGATGTGGAATATTTCCGGGGAGACAGTCTGGATTTAGACCATTTTATTGAGGAACAGGTGCGACTGGCTCTGCCAATGAAGCCACTTTGTTCGGAGGAGTGCGGTGGGTTATGTCCCTCATGTGGGGAGGCCACCGGAAGCGATGTCTGCACATGCAATGTCGAGGATATCGATCCCAGATGGGAAGCCCTTGAATCTCTGAGAGATCCAGACAGGGACAAAAAAAGTTGACGGAATGATCCTGGGAACAGTCAGGTTCAGCGAATGGTGAAAAAAGGAGACAGTAAATGGCCGTTCCAAAGCAGAAAACATCAAAAGCAAGGACAAGGAGACGTCGTTCCCACGATGCACTTGAAATGCCAAAGAGCTCGTTATGTTCCAATTGCTCAGAACCGAAGATGCCTCACAGGGTATGCCCTCACTGCGGTTTCTACAGAGGCCGGAAGGTAATTGAGGTCGAGGAGGTCTAGATCCTCCAGCCACAAACTTAAATTTTATGAAAATAGCAATTGACGCAATGGGGGGAGATTTTGCCCCCCAGGCCATTTTAGAGGGTGCTGTTGCTGCGACTCGGGAGCACTCATTCCAGGTGATCCTGGTGGGTGATCGGGAGATCATTGAGCCCCAGCTTTATCGTGCTGATCCTCCAGAGGGCCGCATCCTGATCAAGCACGCCTCTGAGGTTGTCCGTATGGATGAGCCGCCGCGCAGGGCCCTTGCCAAGAAACGGGATTCATCCATTCTGAGGACATTCGAACTCGTAACATCCGGTGAAGCTGACGCTGCTATCTCAGCCGGGAATTCGGGTGCGGCTGTGATGGCCGGAATGTATGTTCTGGGTCTACTTCCCAACGTCGAGAGACCGGCGATCGGTTCGATCATCCCGACTCACAGCGGAAGAGTGGTGATGCTGGATGCAGGAGCAAATGTGGACTGCAAACCCCATAACCTCGTTCAGTTCGCCTTTATGGGTAATGCTCTTGCCAAGATCACCCTTAACATCCAGAGCCCCAGGGTCGGACTTCTGAGCATCGGTGAAGAAGCTGGTAAAGGAAATGAAGTTGTACGCACGACTTATAACATTCTCAAAAAAAGCGATCTTAACTTCATCGGGAACGTTGAGGGAGGAGACATCTTCGCGGACAGGGTAGACGTTGTTGTTTGCGATGGTTTCGTGGGAAATGTAGCCCTGAAGGTCGCAGAAGGGGTTGTTTACACCCTGGGCATGCGACTTAAGGAGGAAATAAAGGATTCTTTGTTGGGCAGGTTCGGCTACCTATTCATGCGGCCGGCGCTAAAAAAATTCAAGCAGCGATTTGACTATGCCGAATACGGAGGCGCACTCCTTCTGGGTATTGACGGTCTGGGTCAGTCCAATTGTATCTGCGACTACCAA
>DAOVVW010000280.1 GCA_030636965.1 Pseudomonadota bacterium
GATCCTGAGCTTTCCATCTTTGAGTCAGGAATCGCTGAAACCTAACTGGAGGAGTATGCCTCTAATCATCTTGATGCAGACCTTGAGTTCAACTCCTCAACGAAAAGAAAGGTGATCGATCAAAACGTTTGGGTATCAGGCGATACTGCCTGGATTCTGACCCGTTTCAGTGCAAAAGGCAAATTCAGAGGAACCAGGATCGATATTTCGGGAGTTGAAACTATGAATCTTGTTCGCCGACCTGAAGGTTGGCGTATTATTCATGCCCACTGGTCGCATAAGTCTAATAATAAATAATTGGATATTTGATTGACTCAGTTGATAGTTGTCGACTGTAGCTTTCAACCTTCAACTTTCAACTAATCACGTTGGACTTTGGCCGTTGGTCGTTGGACGCCGGCCATTGGCCGGCACACTACATACTCGCCATCAGATAAGTCACCAAGTTGACATCCGTATTTACAAGTCCCAGCTTTCGCCTCACCTGTTCCCGCTGCCTGCTGACGGTGGCCGGGGAGACATTGCGCAGTTCGGCGATTTCCTTGGTTCCCAGGCCGCTCTTTATCATTGTGCATATATGTATCTCGGCAGGTGTGAGGGAGTGAAACTTGTCGGAAAGATGGCTCGCGAAGGAAGAGGTGATCTCCTCCAGATTGTCACGGAGCAGTTTTGCCAGCTTTCTCTGGGGGGTCGGCATGCTTATCTCAAGCTCATTTATGATCGGCATCAGGACCTTGTCAACATTGTTCCGGATGTCAATGTGTATCTCGTTTTTTTCCTCCTCGATCCTCGCCAAAACAGTCTTCAGGGCGTCATTGGTCTCCCTGAGGGCCTGCCGCTCGAGTTCCAGCTGCCTGTTTGTTTCCTGGATCTCCTCTTCGGCGGACATGCGCATGAAGATGTCTCCTGTCCGCTCAGCTATGGCGTCAATGAGAGCCCGTTCCTCGTGAAGAAAGGGACCCTCAAAGGAAGGAGGACACTCCTCGAGATAGCATACCGTCACCTCGCCGGCAGGCTCACCATATACGTAGATGGTTGATGACTGGCGCCAGTTGGTTACTTCGAAATACGGGCTCTTGAAGATCCTGTCCTGGAAAGTCATGCGCGCGCAGGTGATCTCTGGATATTGCCACGAAGGGGGGATGATGTTGACTATGGCCTCCAGCACGCCCTCCATGGAGCCGCTCTCGGACTCGGCAAGCTGGGCGAGGGCATAAAGACAGTTGAGCTCCTTGATACGCTCCCGCAAGGCCCATTCAATGCGGGCGGGATCGCTTTCCACACTCTGTGGCAGCCGCCACGTCATTAGATCGGATTGCTGGTCAGTACTCTCACGTTTGAATGCAATAACAGGATCCACAGACGGTTTTTTGCCTGTCATGTTCGGCCCCTTTCTCAAGCTGTTGATAAAGCCCCCGGAGGGACTAATATAAAAAATGCCTACATTCTATAGGCAATCCCTATGCATTCAAATCGTATTTACCTGTGAAAATTACCACACTACTATGCACCAATCAACCATTCTTCCACTTCTTTTTCAGGAGGTGCATATGTCACATTCACTTGACACTATCCTTGAGGGGCGCAGGAGCCAGCCCCACCAGCTCATCGAAGTCCTCCAGGACATTCAGGAAACCCAGGGCCACATTTCCAGAGAATCTGTCGGCGCTGTGTCGCAGGGACTTGGGGTACCCTTTATCGAGGTTTACCGGGCCGTTAACTTCTACAAGGCCTTCACCCTCGAGCCGATGGGTAAGTACGTCATTACCCTGTGCAAAGGGACGGCATGTCACGTAAGAGGTGCCAATCCCCTGGTGGAGCAGGCCCTTGGCTTACTGGAAGTCGAGGAAGGCAAGACGACACCAGACGGCCTCTTCACAGTGGAAAGTGTCAACTGTATCGGAGCCTGCGCTTTAGCACCTGTAGTGATCATCAACGGGGTCTACCATCCCCACATGACGCCAGGCAAGTTGAGGACGATGATCCGCAGAACGCAGAGGCGAGAAGAGGGGGGAGCCTGACATGTCAAGAATCGACAGTGTTTCCAAATTGGGAGCCTTGTGCGAACAGTTAGCGGCAGAGCGCGACGACGGGGCGACGCTGATAACTGTTTGCGGTGGGCCTGGATGCCAGGCTACCCGTTGCCATGATGTAGTATCCGCGATGGAAAAAAGCCTGGATAGCAACGGCCTCAACGGAAAGGTGCGTCTCAGAGTGACCGGCTGTCACGGCTTTTGCGAGCAGGGACCCATCGTTGTGATCGATCCGAGTAACATTTTTTACGGCCAGGTGAAGCCCACTGACGTGGACATGATACTCAACACGACCGTTGGCGAGGGAAAGGTGATCGACAAGCTCCTTTACACCGACCCCGCAAGCGGAAAGAAGATAGAAACCGAGGCGGATATCCCCTTCTACAAGGCACAGAGCCAGACACTTCTTTCCCAGAACCGGAAGGTGGATCCCCTGTCCATCGAGGATTATTTTGCTATCGGCGGCTACACGGCTCTTGCAAAGGTGCTCTCCGATATGACTCCCGAAGAAGTTATCGACGAAATAATAGCTTCAGGCCTGAGGGGACGGGGCGGCGGTGGATTTCCCACAGGCACCAAGTGGGCCGCATGCAGAAATGCTGCCGGGGATGAGAAGTTCGTTATCTGCAACGCGGATGAAGGGGACCCAGGTGCTTTCATGGAGCGGGGCATCTTGGAAGGAAACCCTCACGC
>DAOVVW010000105.1 GCA_030636965.1 Pseudomonadota bacterium
CAGCCGTATGAACGTGGGCCAGATTCTGGAGACCATGCTTGGTTGGGCCGCCAAAGGCCTTGGATCACAGGTCAGAGAGCTGTTGGACGGCGATGCCGCCGTTGACAAGCTGAGGCGGCAGATAAAATCCATCTACTCGATGAAAGATGTCTCGTCGATACTGGATGACATGGACGACGAGGAACTGATGGCTCTCGCCAAAGGTCTTGCCGATGGTGTCCTTGTTTCATCTCCTGTTTTCGACGGGGCGGACGAGGATGAAATACATGCGCTTCTTGAGAAAGCCGGCCTCAACATTAAGGGCCAGGCGAAACTTTACGACGGCAGAAACGGAGAGCCGTTCCATAGGGAAGTTACGATCGGTTACATCTACATGCTCAAGCTTCACCACCTCGTGGATGACAAGATTCATGCCCGCTCCATTGGACCATATTCTCTGGTGACACAGCAGCCACTTGGTGGCAAGGCCCAGTTCGGAGGTCAGAGGTTCGGTGAAATGGAAGTTTGGGCTCTCGAGGGTTACGGTGCTGCCCACACCCTTCAGGAGATGCTCACTGTCAAATCGGATGACGTTGCGGGAAGGACCAAGATGTACGAGGCTATTGTGAAAGGAAACAATACCATGGAAGCTGGTCTTCCCGAATCCTTCAACGTGCTGGTAAAAGAGCTGCAGAGCTTCTGTCTGGATGTGGAACTGATGGAGATCGACGAGACAAAGAATGTTAAACCGGACCTTAAGAAATAGCAATTTCAGAGCGCTCAAAAGGGAGGTTAGGAAATGCCCTTGACAGATTTTTACAGTGAATTTTTTGACAGACCGAAGTATCCGATCAACTTCAACTCCATAAGGTTGAAGCTGGCTTCACCTGAAAAGGTGCGGGCCTGGTCCTATGGTGAGGTGAAGAAGCCGGAGACGATCAACTACAGGACATTCAAGCCCGAACGGGACGGCCTCTTCTGCGCGAAGATCTTCGGGCCTACCAAGGATTACGAGTGTAACTGTGGAAAGTACAAAAGGATGAAGCACCGCGGTATCGTCTGTGAAAAATGCGGTGTCGAGGTGATCCAGTCCAAGGTCCGAAGGGAACGGCTGGGGCACATCGAGCTTGCTTCTCCGGTTGCCCATATCTGGTTCATGAAGGGGATACCCAGCCGCATCGGTTTGATGCTGGACATGTCCCTAAGAGAGCTCGAGAGGGTTCTTTACTTCGAGGAATATATTGTACTGGAGCCGGGTGAGGGAACCGATCTGAAAGACCAGGAACTACTGTCAGAAGATAGATACAGGGAGCTTGTTGAGGAACATGGTGACGCGTTTGTTGCGGGAATGGGAGCTGAAGCGATCAACGAACTCCTCAAGCGGATCGATCTGGATACTCTTGCCGCGGAACTCCGTCATGAAATGCTGGAGACGAAATCCGAAGCGAAGCGCAAAAAGATCGTAAAGAGACTCAAGACGATCGAATCGTTCAGGCAGTCGGGAAACAAGCCGGCATGGATGATCCTCGATGTGATTCCCGTACTTCCACCGGAACTCAGACCGCTTGTCCCTCTTGACGGTGGGCGTTTTGCAACATCGGATCTCAACGATCTCTACAGAAGGGTGATCAACAGGAACAATCGCCTCAAGAGACTGATGGAGCTCAGGGCTCCGGAGATAATAATCCGTAACGAAAAGAGGATGCTCCAGGAGGCCGTCGATGCCCTGTTCGACAACGGCCGCAGAGGACGCCCCATAGTCGGATCGAACAAAAGGCCCTTAAAGTCTCTGAGCGATATGCTCAAGGGCAAGCAGGGCAGGTTCCGCCAGAATCTCCTTGGAAAGAGGGTGGATTATTCAGGCAGGAGCGTGATCGTCATAGGTCCTGAGCTGAAACTGCACCAGTGCGGCCTTCCAAAGAAAATGGCGCTGGAGCTGTTCAAACACTTTATCTATCATAAGCTGGAGCAGTACGAGCATGTGACGACCATCAAGAGCGCCAAGAAGATGGTGGAGAAAGAAAGGCCCGAGGTCTGGGACGTCCTCGACGAAGTGATCAAGGACCACCCGGTTCTGCTGAACAGGGCACCCACTCTTCACCGCCTCGGTATCCAGGCCTTCGAGCCTGTTCTTATCGAGGGGAAGGCCATACAGCTGCACCCTCTTGTATGTGCCGCCTTTAATGCGGATTTTGACGGTGACCAGATGGCTGTCCACATTCCACTTTCCCTGGAAGCTCAGATGGAAGCCAGGACTCTCATGCTCTCCACAAATAATGTACTGTCACCCGCAAACGGACGACCCATAGTAGTGCCCACCCAGGATGTTGTTCTGGGCATCTACTGGATGACAAAGGAACGGCCGAAATCAAAGGGCAAGGGGCTTGTGTTTCCCAATATGGACGCAGTGCGGATGGCCTACGACAGGGATATTGTTGCCCTCCAGGCGGGAATAAAGGTCAGGCATGAAGGCGAGATCGTGGACACAACAGTGGGCAGAGTTCTCCTGTACGAGGTTATGCCTGATACTGTCCCCTTCTCCAGGGTAAACCGCCTTTTAAAGAAGAAAGAGCTTGCTGAAGTGATCAAGGAGTCTTTCATGAAGTCCGGGTCAGGGGAGACCATTTATCTTCTGGACAAGCTGAAGGAACTCGGTTTCGCATATGCCACCCAATCAGGTCTTTCGATCTGCGTTGACGATATGCACGTTCCGGGAAAGAAGGCCGAACTGCTCGCGCAGGCTGAAAAGGATGTTGCCCTGGTCCAGGCCCAGTACACGGATGGACTTATTACCGACGGAGAACGCTACAATAAAGTTGTCGATATCTGGGCGTATGTTACCGAGGTAGTAGCGGAAGAGGTCATGGAGGACCTGGAGCACGAAGGCGCCAAGGGCGAGGGTACCTTCAACTCCATCTACATGATGGCTGATTCAGGGGCCAGGGGTTCCGCTCAGCAGATAAGGCAGCTCGCCGGAATGAGGGGTTTGATGGCAAAGCCCTCCGGAGAGATCATAGAAACCCCCATCATGGCCAACTTCCGGGAGGGCCTCAAGGTCCTGGAGTATTTTATCTCCACCCACGGAGCCAGAAAAGGCCTGGCGGATACAGCCCTCAAAACAGCCAATTCAGGGTATCTGACACGGCGCCTCATTGACGTTGCCCAGGACTGTATCGTCACAATGGACGACTGCGGTACTGTCGATGGTATCCTGGTCATATCGCTGGTGGAAAGCGGTGAGGTTATACAGCCGCTGGAGGAGAGGATTCTTGGCAGGATCGCCCTTGAAGGCATCAAGGACCCCGAAACGGGGGATGTCATTGTGAAAGCCAATCATATGATCGATGAAACCGTTGTCAAAGAGATAGACAGACGCGGTCTCGGATATGAGGGGATCGCCATCAAATCCGCCCTTACATGCAAGTCAAGACGTGGTATCTGCGCAAAATGCTACGGCAGGGACCTTTCTCGTGGAGAGCTTGTGGCTGTTGGAGAGGCTGCGGGGATCATTGCCGCCCAGAAAATAGGAGAACCTGGTACACAGCTGACCATGAGGACCTTCCACATCGGAGGTACGGCCAGCAGGCGGGTTGAACAGACATCCCTGGATGCCAAGATCGATGGCAACGTCAAGTTCATCAACCTGAGTACTATAAAGAACAGGGATGGCGACGGGGTGGTTATGAACCGGAATGGTGAACTGGCAATAGTTGATGACAGCGGCCGCGAGAAGAAACGGTATCCTGTTATCTACGGGGCCAGGCTCAAGGTTGGCGACGGCAAGAAAGTCAAGGAGGGCCAGCTGCTTGCGGAATGGGACCCCTTCAGCACACCTATTCTCACAGAGGTGACCGGACGCATTAAATTCGGCGACATCATCGAGGGCAGGACTATGAAGGACCAGGTGGACGAGGTGACCGGTATTGCAAGCAAGGTTATCACTGAATACCAGGGCACCGACCTGCGGCCGAGGGTTTCCATCAAGGATGAGAAAAACAGGACTTTAAAAGTTCCTGATACCAGCTCCACCGCACGGTACTTCATGCCATCTTCCGCCATCCTCATGCTAAATGAGGGCGATGATGTGGCGGCCGGTGACGTTATCGCGAAGATACCCATCGAAACGACTAAAACCAAGGATATTACAGGTGGACTCCCGAGGGTTGCCGAACTGTTTGAGGCCAGAGTTCCCAAGGAGCAGGCTACGATCAGCGAGATCGATGGCATAGTTTTCTATGGGCGGGATGTAAAGGGAAAGAGGAGGATCGAGGTTAAGCCGGAAATAGGTGAAGCCCGAGAGTACCTGATACCCAGGGGTAAACATATCAGTGTTCACGAGGGAGACCATGTGAGGGCAGGTGAACCCCTTATGGACGGCTCGCCGAATCCTCATGATATCCTTCATGTTCTTGGTGAAAAGGAACTTCAGAAATATCTGGTCAATGAGGTTCAGGAGGTCTACCTGCTTCAGGGCGTGAAGATAAACGATAAACACATCGAGGTGATCATCAGACAGATGCTTCGGAAAGTCAGTATCGAAAATGTGGGCGACACCACATTCCTTGTAGGGGACCATCTTGACCGCTGGGTGTTCGCGGAGGAAAATGAAAGGGTTGTTTCTGAAGGCGGTAAGCCGGCCACAGGAAAACCGATCCTCCAGGGAATCACAAAAGCGGCCCTCAACACGGATAGTTTCATATCATCTGCGTCTTTCCAGGAGACCACCAGGGTGTTGACCGAAGCGAGCATCTCCGGAAGGGTGGATTACCTCAAGGGACTCAAGGAAAATGTCATTGTAGGCAGATTGATACCAGCCGGCACGGGCCTTAGGCAGTATATTGAATCAGGAGTCAAGCCCAAGGATATACCCAAGGATGTTGTTGCAGAAATGAAGACCTGACGCGGGAAGATCCGACAGAACCGGGGGTGTCGATCTGTGCCCTGTTATGCTGCCGGTATCATCAGGTAACTTTGAATCAAAAAACACTTTGGGCCCAGGCCCAAAGTGTTTTATTTACGCTTGACAAACAGGTACCGTACAGATAATATCGTCGAGTTTTTTCCGAGGTGATAAACAAGCTCGGAACACATGTAAATACTGGCAAACCTTCGCCCGAATGGGGGTGGAAAATATCCCCAGGCGAGGGGCGAATAGAAACCGGCAGGGCTCGTTGAAAAGAGCATTATGCCCTGACAGGGTTACTGCGCCCTTAAGAGCGATTTTGCAATAAAATCAGCTA
>DAOVVW010000049.1 GCA_030636965.1 Pseudomonadota bacterium
GGGGGTCTTGGCGTCATCCTGGAGGAGCAACTGAAGATCAACGACCTTGTAAAAACTGTATTCATGCTGCCGGGGGATGACACTCAGCTGGTGGCCGGGGCGGAGGTTATCTATATTAAGGAAGCAGATGAAGGTTTTCTTCATGGAATGAAGTTCGAGATAATAGACAGTGACACAAGGAGCAAGATCATCTCATATGTAAGCAGTTCAGGAGATTAGAGGAGCGCTTCCAATACTTTCAGTGCGGTCTTTTCAGACTCCCTCACACAATCGTTGATACCAACTCCCCTGTAGGCGTTTCCGGCAAGAAAGATCCCCTCGGCCAGACTGTTCTCAGCCTCTGTGAGCCTGTCCAGGTGATTGAGTGTGTAAAGGGGTATCGCCCTCTCCCAGCGGAAGCTGGTGGAGAACTCGGGTTCAGCTGAAAGACCCATCGTATGATGAAGTTCAGACAACACTGTATCCATAAGTTTATCATCGGGAAGACCGGGTGTTTCCCTGTCTCTGGCACCGCCAACCATTACTCTTAAAAGCACCTTACCCTCCGGAGCCCTTTGTCCAGGGAAGATGCTGGAAGTCCACAGTGCCCCCAGGATGCGGCGCTCCTCAACGCCCGGGATCAGGTACCCGAAACCATCGGGGACAGATCCCAGCCTGCTTTCTGAGTACCCAAGTCCGACAACTGCCATGGGGGAATAGGGTATTTGCCCTATCAGCTCAGAGGCCTTTGGTGATATGTTCTCGAGAAGTCCGGCTGCTTCGTATGCCGGTACCGCAAGAATAACCGCGTCTGCATGATAGGTCTGGTCAGATGCGGTTATTGTATAGGAGCCGTTGTCAAAGGTTATCCGGGAGGCGGTGGATGTGAACCGGACCCTTTCCCCGAGTTCTGCCGCCAGTCTGTCAGTAAGATCGGAAATACTCCCTTTAAAAGAGGTGAGGACGCCACCCGGCCCAGCGGGACCTGAGGAGGAAACGACCACGTCACCTCTTCTTTTGGCCCGCTTTCTTTCCGCTGCCAGTGCGACAAGAGCCTTGAAGAGCCCCCCGTACTTTTCCTCCAGTTCCGCTATTCTCGGGAAGCTTGCCCTCAGGCTCATCTTGTCCGGGTCACCTGCGAAGATGCCCGATACCATGGGGTCTAGTATGCGGTCTACGGCCTCCTGTCCCAATCTCCTTCGTCCGAACTCAGCAACGGTCGTATCCGCTCCGGGAGGTGTGGGCCTGGCTGTTAACTCTCCAAGAAAACGAGCCTTACCGGGAATCGAGATCAATGGAGATTTAATAAAGGACGGGACCGACTCCGGCAGACGGACCAGTTTTCCTCTGGAGAAAATGAACCTCTTTCGAGCCGAATCGTTACTGGGCAGGAGCGTGTTTTCCATTCCCAGGCTTCGGACAAGATCCAGGGTCCACGGTTTACTGTCCAGAAATCCGTTTGGCCCACCCTCGACTGTGTAACCCTGCTCCATGCGGGCTATGAACTTGCCCCCAGGGCGGTTTTCCTTTTCAAGAAGGCTAAGATCGATTTTATTCCCGGCATCTTTTGCCATGTTGAGCAAGAAATAGGCTGTAGCGAGGCCGGAGATACCTCCGCCGATGATTACTACTCTGGTTTTTGATTCAGATGACATGCTTAATTATGTTAGGGTCGTAAAAAGTCCATCCATGGCTTTTTACTCCGCGGAAAGAGAAAAATGTCATTTTCACTTTCCTCACAAATCAATAACTTGCACTGCAAGTCATTGATTTGGGCGCCCCTCAATGGGCGCGTTGATGACTTCTTGCAAAGTCAACGAAAATTACTTCAGTTTTGCAAAAACCAGATCAGCCAGGGCCGCTATGAAATCGGGCCTTGTATTCAAAGTGGGGGCCCTGACGTACGTCTTGATGCCCAGGCCCTCGGCGATCTCCTTGTGCTGGATATCAAGCTCGTAAAGGGTTTCAATGTTGTCTGAAACGAAGGAGACAGGAACTACTACAACCGGAGGCTTTCCTTTTTTAGCCAGTTGTGCAAGAGCGTCAGACAGTGATGGCTCGAGCCATTTGACCGGACCCAGGCGGCTCTGGAAGGCAAGGGTATTTGGGCGGTCCCCAAGGATTCTCATGACGCTTTTAACCGTCTGTGTTGTCTCAGCCAGGTAGGGATCTCCTTTTCTGATAAGAGACTGCGGAACACCGTGAGCAGAAAAGAGTATTACTGTGTCATCCCTTTCCGGTTCCGGTATGCTTTGGAGTGCTTCGGTTATAGTGCCGGCCAGGGCTCCGATGTATCCTGGATTTACAGGCCACCTGTCCACAACCTCAACCATATGCAGCATGTCATTGGCGCCGAGAGTACTTTTCAGCTCATCAAGGCAGGTCCCGGTAGTTGCCCTGCAGAACTGGGGATAGAGAGAGAGGGCGATTATTTTTTCCACTTCCTTTTCCCGTACCCAGGCTGCAGACTCGCTGATAAACGGGTGCCAGTAACGAAGGGCTGGCCTCACAGAGATCGAATCCAGGCCCCTGTCAGTCAGTTCCGATTCAAGGACATCGCACTGTTTTTTCGTGATGCTGTTTAAGGGACTTCGGCCGCCTATGAGATCATAGCGGGGAGTGACTTTCTTTGCCCGGGAAGAGGAGAGCATAGCCGCCAGCGGCTGACGAAGAAAACGGGGCAGGCCTGTAATTGCCGGGTCAGAAAACAGGTTTTCAAGAAAGGGCTTTACTGCCAGCAGTGAGTCAGGCCCCCCCATATTGAGGAGAAGTACCGCTATACTGCTGGACCGATGTTCCATACAGCCTTTCAGCGTTTGTAAGAGTGAACTGCCTCCACCAGCGAAATGGCATTCTCCATGGGCGTCGGCGGGAGGATTCCGTGCCCCAGGTTGAAAATGTGGCCGGGTTCCGGCCCTGCATCATCAATAAGCTGGTGAGCTCTTCTGGCGATTTCCTCTTTGGAGGCGAACAGGACCGTCGGGTCCAGATTGCCCTGAATTCCCCTGGTTTTGCCCAGCGTGCTGCGTGCATGCCCTATGTCCTGGCGCCAGTCGATCCCAATTACATCCACATCCAGATCCTTGAGATGGTGAGCCAGGTAAGCTCCGTTATTCAGATAGTATATTACCGGGACTCTGCTCCGATCGAGCCCGGAGATGACCTTTCTGGTGGGCTCCAGGGCAAATTTGATATATTCAGGATCGGCCAGTATTCCGCCCCATGTATCAAAGATCTGCACCGCCTGGGCCCCTGCCTTTATCTGGGCGTTGAGGTAAGAGATCACAACATCCGCCAGAAGGTCCAGGAGGTCTGAAAGAAGATCAGGCCTGGAATACATCATGCCCTTAATGTTGTGAAAGCTTTTGGTCGTGCCCCCCTCCACTGCGTAGGTTGCCAGCGTAAAAGGCGCGCCGGAAAATCCAATAAGGGGAACGCGTCCGGTAAGTTCCCCTCTGATCTGACGAATGGCCTCAAGAACGAAGGGTACGTCTTCCTCCGGTTCGATGGAGCGCAGAGCGCCTATTGCCTTGTCATCCTGTACAGCTCCGAGGACGGGACCCTTTTTATCTTCGAAGGCAACGGGAATGCCCATCGGCTCTAAAGGTATCAGTATGTCGGAAAAGAGGATTGCCGCATCCACGTTCAGCAGGTCGACAGGAAGAAGGGTGACCTTGGTGGCAAGATCAGGAGTCCTGCAGAGGGTCAGGAAATCCACCTTTCCCCTGACCTCCTGATACTGAGGCATATATCTCCCCGCCTGCCTCATTATCCAGATCGGGATATGGGATGTGGGGCGCCTGTAGCATGCATCCAGGAAAGTATTATTACTCATTGCTCGCCTTCTCCTTTGCCATCTCACGCAGCATTTTCTTGGGAATATGAGTACAGAAGGGCTCCTCCTCCATATAATCATCCAGAATCACGTCGGCCCTGGCCCTGCAGCCTCCACAAACGCTGAGATATTCGCACGAGCCGCAGCGGCCCTTGTAATCCTTGAAGCTTCTAATATCCTTGAACAGGGGTGATGTTTCCCATATTTCCTGGAAAGTTTGCTCTCTTACATTTCCGGCAGATGTTGGGAAGTAGCTGCACGGTTGTACATCACCACGGCTTCCGATGAACGCGATGGACTGAGCGGCTATGCATCCCTTGGCGCCCCCGGTGCCGAACTTGAGGTTGCGCCGTTCAAAATCGATCCCCTTTGCTTCTGCCTCCTGCTGGACTATCCTGTAGTAGTGGGGAGCGCAGGTGGGCCTTACGAGTATCTCTTTTTCCTCGAGCTCCATTTCGAAGTGCCACTTCAGGATTTCCTCGTAATCCTCTTTGGAGATCAGTTCGGCCATGAGTTCTTCGCCCCTGCCCATGGGTACTATCATAAACATGTACCAGGCAACAGCGCCTATCTTCTTTGCAAGCCTGTATACGTTGGGAATGTCATCCTGGTTTCGTTTTGTAAAGGAAGAATTAATAAGGAATTCGATGTCGTTATTTTTAAGAAACTCCGCAGCCCTCAAGGTAGCTTCAAAAGCTCCTGGCTGTTTTCGGAAATCGTCGTGTATCTCAGGCGTGGAGCCGTCAAGGCTGAGGGAGACTATGCGTATCCCGGACTCCTTGATCTTTGAGCATGTCTCATCGTTAATATAGATCCCGTTTGTTGCCAGAGCCATCCGCAAGCCCTTGCTGGTGCCGTAGGCAGCAATTTCGAAAACATCTTTACGAAGCAGCGGTTCTCCTCCGGAGAGGACAACTACCGGTTTTGCAAAAGATGTTATTTCATCGATGAGGGCCTTGGCTTCGTCCAGGGTAAAATCGCCCTCGTCAGACCCCATGGAAGATGATGATCGGCAGTGGATGCAGTTTAAATTGCACTTCCCGGTTATCTCCCAGGCAAGCCATTTGGGTTCGAATATGTTTTTTTTCTGTTTTCCTGTTGACAATATTACACCCTCTTGTCAGGTGCCGGGTTGAGTGCATTTTGCACAACTTCTCAGGACGGCTCAAAGGGGCCCTCAATCGGCCCCTTTCGAGTGCTAATCTAGCACAAAAATATAGAAAGTAAATGAAGAATAGGCCGTAAGGCCATTAAGTTGTTAGTTGAAAGTTGTTTGTTGTTGGTTCGACAATAAACTAACAACTAACAACTAACAACCTGCAACTTCCGAATGCCTTGGCATTCGGTAACATTGCCACCCGAGATGTCATCTGTTAGATTCATGGAAAACACTCCGATTTCCTCAGGCAGAAAGGAAGATTAAAGTGGCTGATGACGGAACGGGAAAAATTATCAAGGCACTGTTGGACGATATTGTACAGCAAGAAATAAAACCATCTCTGGACAGGCTGTCCAGGTCACAGATGGACAACCGGCGTGTCTTCAGGATCATGGCCGAGATGGTCACTGGCATTGAGCTGATGTGGAATATGCCAGATGCAATCACCATGTTCGGCTCTGCCAGAACCAAGTCCAGGGACCCTGTTTATAAAGCCGCACGGTATATTGCGCGGCGATTTTGTGAAGAGGGATACGCGGTAATTACCGGAGGCGGCCCGGGAGTAATGGAGGCGGCCAACAGGGGAGCCACTGAGGCGGACGGCGTTTCAATCGGCCTTAACATCACACTGCCCACAGAGCAGAAGCCCAACAAATACGTTAAGACTCTTCTCAACTTTCACTACTTCTTTATAAGGAAGGTGATGTTTGTTAAGTATTCCAAGGCTTTCATAATCATGCCGGGGGGGTTCGGGACCATGGACGAACTCTTTGAATCACTCACCCTCAAGCAGACGGGGAAAATGCAGAAGTTCCCTATCATCCTCTTTGACAGTACCTACTGGGCCGGGCTCTATCACTGGATGCTGGACAATATGGTTGACCGTGGATATCTGGGATCGGAGGAGCTGGATCTCCTGATCATGACCGATGATCCTGATGAAGTGGTGGATGAAGTTGTCAACTTCTGCCGGTCTCAAGAAGAGCCTTATACACCGTACATCGAGCCTGAAGATTACGCGGAAGGCATCTGATCGGAGCGTTTATGGCAGCTGTTCCAACCTGGGAGTGGGTCACGCTTTTGCTGTGCGTGGTTTTCTCGGGGTATTTCTCCGGATCCGAGACAGCATACGTAAGCCTCTCAAGAGCGAAGCTGGAGACGATCCTCCAAGGCCGGGGTAAAAGGCTGAATGCAACTCAAATCTGGCTGAACAATCCCAGTGGCCTGTTGACCTCGATACTCATAGGTAACAACCTTGTTAATATCGGCGCTTCTGCCCTGGCTACAGATATAGCCTCACGTATATACCCCGGAAGGGGGATCCCCGTAGCCGTTGGCGTGATGACGCTGGTCATCCTCGTGTTCGGCGAAATAAGCCCAAAGGTAATGGCCAGAAGATATGCCCAGGGCTACATCAAGTCTGTAGCCTTCACCCTTGCCCTGTTTTTCTACCTCACATGGCCGGCCACACGGTTCTTCGTCTGGATGGCCCACTCCCTCATAAGGGCCACAGGGGGCGATCCAGAGCAGGAGTTTGCGCCGGTAGAAGCTGAAGAACTAGAGATGTTGGTTGCCTCCAGTGCCAGGGAGGGTGGAATAGAGAAACATCCGGCGGA
>DAOVVW010000240.1 GCA_030636965.1 Pseudomonadota bacterium
GACCGGGCGGACAGTTACGGCGCCTGGCAGGGCAATATGGCCATGGAGATCAAGGCCGCGCTTAAAGATGACGACAGCAATAAGACAAAGGTAATTTCCAGGATCTACGGTCTTGGAGGTCTTGACTTCTTTGTGGAAGACGCTCTGGAGATGTTCGATGAGGCCCTCGAAACCACAAAGACCGGTAAGGTGGCAGTTCCATTTGAATACCACGGTGCCAATCCGGGAACAGAGGGTGTTGCTATGGAAAGGATCCTGGAACCTCTTAGCAAGGAGAGGATGTCTCCGGGACTCCTGAGGCTGGAAGAAAAGGACGGTCATACGCTCCTCAAGGGATTCAACAAAAGAAAGCTTGCTGAAGTGCCCAAGAGAATGCTGCCCGGCCACGGCGCTTGCCCCGGCTGCGGAATTTTCCCCAACCTGAATATCTTCCTGAGAGGTATCGAAGGCAACGTTGTTGTCCTGTTCCACACAGGATGCGCAATGGTCGTTACCACAGGCTATCCTTTCAGCTCTCACAGGATCACGTACATACACAACCTGTTCCAGAACGGCGCCGCTACCATGAGCGGTCTCGTGGAGGCTTATCACACACGGGTTAAAAGGGGTGAGCTTCCAGGCGGTGAGGACTTCACCTTCCTCATGGTAACCGGAGATGGCGGCCACGACATAGGGCAAGGCCCGAGCATAGGTGCCGCCATCAGAGGTCACAAGATGATCCTCCTTGAGTACGATAACCAGGCTTACATGAACACAGGGACCCAGCTTTCCTTTACTACACCCCTGGGACATCAGACGTCCACTTCAGGTGTAGGACCGGGAGAGCGGGGCAAGTCCTTCCAGCACAAGGATACGACCCAGATAATGGCTGCCTGTCATATCCCGTATGTATTTACAGCTATAGAGTCAAAGCCCAGAGATATGGTGAGAAAAGCAGCTATTGCCCAGAAAGTGGCAAATGAAGAGGGCTTCGTTTTCGCCAAGGTTCTCTCTATATGTCCGCTGGGCTGGAGAACCGTGGAAAAGGATTCGGTCAGCATCATGCAGAAGTCTGTTGACTGCTGTTTCTTCCCACTCTACGAGGTCAGGAACGGAATAACGACGATAACCTACAACCCTGAGGACAAGGGCGACAAGATACCGACCATGGAGTGGCTCAAGACAATGGGCAAAACACGCCACCTTGTGAAGGAAGAGAACGCAGATATCGTAGAGGAGTTCCAGAACGAGGTTGACCGCAGGTGGAATATGCTAAAGGAGAAACATAGTAATCCCAATCTTTAAGTTGTTAGTTGTTGGTTAACTAGGAACAAGAAATTAGAAACTAGAAACTGAAAGAAGAGGCCTCGTATGAGGCCTCTTCTTTTATTGTGCTAATCATTAACTATCAACCAACAACTAGCAACTATCAACTCTAATTTCCAATCTCCATTTTCCATTATCTACTACTCCAGACCGGGTATTTCTACGAAAAAGGTACTACCGGATCCTTCAACACTTTCCACCCAGACTTTACCACCGAGGACATCCGTGATCTCCTTTACAATAGCCAGTCCGAGTCCTGATCCTTCATAGCTCCTCGTGGATGAGATATCCACCTGATAGAAACGGTCAAATATGTTCTGGAGCTGTTCAGGGGGGATACCAATGCCCTCATCCCCAACGGCAAGAATAAGCCCTTCAGTGCCGTCAGAGGCACTGAGAAGGACATTTCCATTGCTTCCGGAGAACTTTATTGCGTTTGAGAGCAGCTGATTGATGATCTGGTGAACTTTCATGCGATCCGAGGTGAAGGTTGATATGTTTTCCTCTACATCTATTGAAACCATGGTTCCGACCTTTTCAACTTCATCCTCCAGATTCATTACGGCATCTTCGAGAAGCGATTGAACATCGAACTCCTCTGTAACAACCTCCCTTATCCCTTCATCAAGCTGGGACAGTTCAATGATGTTTTCTATAGTCGTCTCAAGATTTTTCGCCTCGTCCATACTGGTGGCAAGGGCTGCTTTTCCATGTTCGTCCTCGCTCTTCATGGTTCCGTCGGCCAGAAGAGAGAGGTACCCCTCGATCACGGTGAGGGGAGTTCGCAACTCGTGTCCGATAAGGCTCATGAAGTTTTTCTTGTACTCATCGCTGATCTTCAGTTTGCGGTACATCTCCTCGGTACGCTCAAGAAGGCTCTTCACCTGGGATTCCGAAAGTCTTAACTCCGACGTTCTTTCGTTAACACGGTCTTCCAGGTTCCTTATCATGGCGATGTGCTGTTCCTCGAGCAAACGAGAAGCCAGTCTCCCGAAGCGATATATAAAGAAAGAAAAGATAACAAGAAGCAAAATATGGGTTGCGCTGGATCTCACAGTTTCAGAACGGACGTATAAACCAAGGGGCCGGTAGTCCTGGTAGACCTCGTAGGCTCCCAGTATCTTTCCCTCAGGGTTACTCTTTATAGGAACGTAGGTCTCCATCATGGGAAAGTCAGCCTGAGCTCCGTAGATTCTGAAAAGATATCCAAGATTGGCGACATGTGACCTGCTGACACCACCGAGTGCGCTTTCAAGGCTCAGGTTGTCCATTACCATTTTGCCCACAACATCTGATTCCAGAGAAAAGAGGATCACACCTGAGACATCGAAGATCTTGACGTTGACAATGTTAAAGCTCCGGAGGATATCTCTTATCTGATGATCATGTTCTTCATAAAGATGATACGTAGTGAAGTAATTCTCTTCATCGGTGGCAACGAGGATGCTGCTCAGGAAACTCGCCACTCGTTCAGCATGGGTCTGAGCTTGTTCCATAACCGTTTTCCGGGCAGTATAATAATCACCAAAGGTAATTAATGCAGAAGCGGCAAAGAAGAGAACTACAGACGCGATAACCTGTTTTTTCTGGAATATATTTTTTTTAAGCATTTTCTGAAAGGCTCCCGGGAAATGTCTGATTTCAATCAAGTTTATATTATCTGTGAATAATATATCAATATAAGAGTTTCTGAAATTGGCACCTGGGGTTGGATTACGAGGTTGAAATCCGAGTGGTATGCTGAAATAGATTTTATCAGACAATAGCCATTTTATGCGGTTTAAGAGCTAATTCAGCTTGACATGATATACCATCTCTGTTATTTCAAAATTAGAGTAAGAGGCGAACTTTCGGGTTCAATTTTCTATTAGATTCCGTTAAGCC
>DAOVVW010000203.1 GCA_030636965.1 Pseudomonadota bacterium
GGCAAGACCCTGCTCGCCCAGGCCCTTGCAAGGATCCTGAATGTGCCCTTTGCAATTGTCGACGCGACCACACTCACTGAAGCCGGATATGTGGGTGAGGATGTAGAGAATATCATCCTGAGGCTCCTGCAGAACGCGGATTACGACGTGGGCCGGTCCGAAAAGGGTATCGTATACATTGATGAAATAGACAAGATCGCGCGAAAGAGCGACAATCCCTCAATTACGAGGGATGTCTCCGGTGAGGGAGTGCAACAGGCCTTATTGAAGATCATTGAAGGAACTGTCGCCAATGTTCCCCCCCAGGGCGGCAGGAAGCACCCGCAGCAGGAATTCATACCCATCAATACGACCGACATCCTGTTTATCTGCGGCGGGGCTTTCGTAGGCCTCGACTCCATCATCGATAAGCGAGTCGGCAAGAAGAGCATGGGCTTCGGTGCGGATGTGAAAGCTAGAACGGAAAAGGATATTGGCGAGATCCTCTCACAGATGCAGCCGGAGGACCTTATCCGTTACGGTATGATCCCGGAATTTGTAGGCCGGGTCCCAGTTGTTTCTACGCTTCACGATCTGGATGAAGATGCTTTAATGGAGATCCTTACCGAACCCAAGAACGCCCTGGTGAAGCAGTATCAGAAATTCTTCGAATTCGAGGATACGGCTCTGAAGTTCACAGATGGAGCTCTAAAGGCGGTCTCTCAGGAGGCTATTCATCGCAAATCAGGCGCCAGAGGATTGAGGGCGATCCTTGAGGACGTCATGCTGGATATCATGTATGACCTTCCGACGCAGCCCAACGTCAAGGAATGCATCGTTAACGAGGATGTAGTCCTTTCTGAAGCGGACCCTATCCTTCTTTATGAGTCAGGGTCCGGAGAGGAAGAGAAGAAAAAGGTCTCGTGATACTTACCTGAACCAGACCCCGGGCCACCGGGAACCCGAAAGTTTATAACCGGGGTTTTTCTCTCAGGCGATCCAGGGCCTAGTGCCCTCTGCCTGTATTCATTATTGATTGGAGAGTGATTATTCATGTCAGAACATTTCGACAATACGCTCATAAATCAGGCACTACCCGTTCTTCCCCTTCGGGATATTGTAGTGTTTCCACATATGATTGTTCCCCTGTTTGTCGGACGGGATAAATCCATCAGGGCCCTTGAGGAGGCAATGGAAGGCGAAAAGAGCATCCTCCTCGCAGCCCAGAAGGACGCGAGGACCGACGATCCTGGACCAGAGGACGTCTATGATATGGGGACCCTTTCCACAGTGCTTCAGATGCTGAAACTGCCAGACGGCACAGTTAAAGTCCTGGTGGAGGGGCAAAAAAGAGTCAAAATATCCTCGTACATTGAAACTGAGGAATACTTCGCCGCTGACTACGTGGAGGTGGACTTTGTCTGTGCCCGAGACCCTGAGCTGGAAGCGATCATTCGCAGCGTTACTGATCGTTTCGAACGCTACGCAAAACTGAGCAAGAAGGTTCCGCAGGAGATACTGGCCAACATCAGCACTATCGAGGATCCCGGGCAGTTCGTGGATACCGTGGCCGCCAATTTGATCCTCAAGGTAGAAGATAAACAACAGCTACTGGAGATAGTGGAGACCCCCAAGCGGTTCGAAGCCCTGCTCCAGGTCCTTGAGTCTGAAATAGAGATATTACAGATAGAGCGAAAGATCAGAAGCCGCGTCAAACGTCAGATGGAGCGCACCCAGAAGGAATACTACCTGAATGAGCAGATGAGGGCGATCCAGAAGGAGCTCGGAGAAAAGGACGAGAGCAAGGCCGAGATCCAGGAGCTCGAAGAGAAGATCAAAGAAGCAGGCATGCCTGAGGAAATTAATGAAAAAGCTGAAAAGGAATTACGCCGCCTTAAAATGATGGCTCCCATGGCCGCCGAGGCGACTGTAGTACGCAACTACATCGATTGGCTCATATCGATCCCCTGGAAAAACAGGACCGATGATGAGACTGATATCAACAAGGCTGAGCAGATCCTGGAAGAGGATCACTATGGGCTGGAAAAGGCCAAGGAGAGGATCCTTGAGTACCTGGCCGTACATCAACTGGTTGGTAAGCTTAAAGGCCCAATCCTCTGTTTCGTTGGTCCGCCCGGAGTGGGAAAAACTTCACTGGGTAAATCGGTGGCTCGTGCCCTCAGCAGGAACTTCATACGCCTGTCTCTCGGTGGAGTAAGGGACGAGGCCGAGATCCGCGGGCACAGGAGAACCTATATAGGGGCCCTTCCCGGCAGGATCATACAGTCCATGAAGAAGGCCAAGAGCGTTAATCCGGTTTTCCTTCTGGACGAAGTGGACAAGATGAGCATGGATTTCAGGGGCGATCCTTCGTCCGCCCTCCTGGAGGTGCTGGACCCTGAACAGAACTTCGCCTTTTCCGATCACTACCTGGAAGTGGATTACGATCTTTCAGAGGTGATGTTCATAACAACAGCTAATTCGCTGGATCCGATCCCGGCGGCTTTACGTGACCGGATGGAGATCATACGTATCGCGGGTTACACCGAGCCTGAAAAGCTCAATATCGGGAAGAATTTTCTCGTGAAAAAACAGGTTGAAGCAAACGGTCTGACACCTGAGCAGGTGCATTTTACGGACAATGGGCTGTTGTCAGTCGTTCGCCATTTTACGAGAGAAAGCGGTGTGAGAAACCTCGAACGGGAGATCGCTTCCATCTGCAGGAAAGTGGCTCGTGATATTGTGAAGATGGGCAAGGAAAAAACCAAACAGATCAGGATCACCGAAAAAGCGGTCAATAAATATCTGGGTGTCCACAAGTTCAAGTATGGAATGGTGGAAGATAAAGACAGGGTCGGCCTGACTACCGGTCTTGCCTGGACAGATACCGGAGGAGAGCTGCTCCAGACTGAAGTGTCTATCGTAGACGGCAAGGGTAACCTGACCCTGACAGGTAAGCTGGGCGATGTGATGCAGGAATCCGCAAGGGCGGCACTGAGCTATATCCGCTCCAAGGCAGATGACCTTGCTATACCCAGGGATTTCTACCAGAAAGTTGACATACACGTGCACGTACCTGAAGGGGCCATTCCCAAAGACGGTCCTTCTGCAGGTATCACCCTGGCGACCTCACTCGCATCTGCGCTCACAGCGCGCCCGGTCAGACATGACCTGGCCATGACGGGTGAGATCACCCTGAGGGGCAGAGTCCTTAAAATCGGCGGGCTCAAGGAAAAACTTCTTGCTGCCAACAGGGGGGGAGTCACCGAGGTCATTATTCCAAAAGAGAGCGAGATGGACCTCGAGGATGTACCGAAAGAGATCCTGAAAGGGCTTACTATCCACAGCGTTGAGAGCATGGACGACGTCCTTGAGATGGCACTCAGGGAATCAATAGAAAAAGAGTTGATTCCACCCCTCAGGGACAGGAAAACAGATGATATAAGTCCGGATCCGGATTCCCTGCAGCCCCATTAACAGTCAGGTCAGCAGACCTGACTGTGCGAGCAACTAGTGTGTTGACAACACAGGATCAGATCATTATAAGTATGAGTCCCGAGGGCGGTTAGCTCAGTTGGGAGAGCACCGGCCTTACAAGCCGGGGGTCACAAGTTCAA
>DAOVVW010000209.1 GCA_030636965.1 Pseudomonadota bacterium
GACAAGTCCCCTGTAAAAGTGGATAGCGATCATGACAGTCACAAGAGTCAGTTTTATCATGAGTACCAGTGTCCAGCTATTGTCCGGATGTATAGCACTCTCATAGTGGCTGCTCAGAGCGGTCAGTCCAACACCAGTGACAACGAGCATTAAAATGCACCAGTTTGCAATGGGCCCGAACCTGCTCGCTATCTCACCCATAACCAGACCCGCATCATCCCCCAATGCTTTTTTCGAGGAGGGCAGGGCAATAAGTAGTATGAAGGCAATTCCTCCGACCCAGAACAGGGCCGCTCCGAGATGGAGCCAGTAACCGGTAATTACTGCAATATCTTTCATATTTCCTTCCTGTAAACAGAACCATGGCGGTACAGTGGTAAACTCCTATACCGCCACGATCTTGTTTAATTTGGCTTCACAGTGGGAATGCAATCACATCCACAACTGGATGACTTATCTTCAGTTCGGCTTGTGGTCTCTTTTTCTCCTTCAACCTTGCCCTGTTCTTTCTTTTTATCATCGGTCATTTTCAATTCCTCCTTTCCTTATATGTTTATGTAACTTTACTTAAGTGTTGCACAATAATTATTCAGTTTTACCTGCAAACTCTTCTTTGCGCCTGGTGCCAGGACAACCGCATGTACAGATTCGGTTAAGCCGCTGGCGGCACATCTCAAGCGTTTCCTCATTTAGAGTGTAAAAGACGTGATAACCTCTTCTCTCATCTTCTACAAAGCCGGCCCCTTTCAGGACTCTAAGGTGCTGTGAGACAGCTGACTGGGATATTTCAAGTTCATCAGCCAGGGAATTGACGTTCATCGGCTCCTTTTTCAGGAGTTCAATGATCTCGATCCTCTTGTCTACCGACAGTAACTTGAAAAGTTCAGCGTCCTGTTTCATGGGTCTCCTTATAAGTAAATAAGTACATACTTATATACTTAAAGTCATGTCATTGTCAAGGGTTTATCAGGGGCGACCGCGTCCAATAACCAACGCTTGCCGGGCCATAGCTCAGTTAAGCTGAGCGACGGCTGGTCCAATGTCCAACGTGGTTTAATAATGTTCTAATTTCTAATGCTCAAATGTTCTCGCCCCATACACCCACACTCCAATACACGTAAACTCTCTGTCCTCTGATGACCCCGCACGCGCACAGGTCGGTTTTTTACTCTATAATTGCTTTGTGATACCAATGTGGAACTGAACAGGATGCTTGTACCCGACCTTGGGGCATTAGGCTGAAGGGGATGACCGTACAATGACGATAGAAAAGGTTGCTTCGGAAAAACTGAAAAAGCTGCGGGAGATCCTTCGGGGCCTCGATTCCGTGGTCGTCGCCTACTCCGGTGGCGTAGACAGCACATTCCTCATGAAGATCGCCGAAGAAGAGCTGGGAGACATGGCATTGGCTGTGACAGCCCGCTCCGAAACCTATCCGGTGTGGGAGAGGAAAGAGGCCATCCTCATGGCGAAAAGGTTCGGCTTCCGGCACCGCATTATCGCCACCTCCGAACTGGCAGTTCCCGGTTTCACCGGCAACCCGCCCGACCGCTGCTACTACTGTAAATCGGAGCTTTTCAAGACCCTTCGCTGGATAGCGGATGAGGAAGGACTGCTCCACGTGGCCGACGGGTCTACGGCAAGCGACCTTGATGATTACCGTCCCGGGCGGAAGGCTGCCGAGGAACTTGGAGTGGTCTCGCCGATCCTCGCGGCCGGGCTTTCAAAGCCGGAGGTTCGTAAGCTTTCCAGAATTGTCAAATTGCCTACATGGGACAAGCCGGCATTTGCCTGCCTTGCCAGCCGCTTCCCCTACATGCAGGAGATAACGGAAAAAAAGCTGCGGCAAGTGGAAGAAGCCGAGGACTTTCTCCGCACCCTCGGAGTGGGGCAGTGCAGAGTGCGGCACCATGGAGACCTTGCCCGTATAGAAGTTGAAGCCGATGAGATCGATCGCCTGATGACCCGGGATCGGGAGCATATCCTCCGGTTCATGACCAGGCTCGGGTTCACTTACGTAACGGTGGACCTCATGGGATACCGTCAGGGGAGCATGAACGAGGTGCTTCCGGATAACGGAGACAAAGAGAAAACAGGGGTCAAAGGACTTCTATCTTAAGATCAGGCAAGAGGCAGGCTTGTCTGCCATAGTCACGCTTATAGCACGACGACGGTGGAAAGGAGTCCTCGACAAGCTCTGGCCTAAGTCCCGCCGTGGGCGGGAACGAAGGGAACCAAGCAGTTTCTCAGCTAAATGGGACCTGACACCAATCCTCAACCTCATGAATTTTTTGTCTGCTACCTCTGTGATGATGTGGTAATGATTGGATATGAGGAAAACCAGGATCATCTGCACCATAGGTCCGGCTACAGGTACTCAAAGCATGCTCGAGAAAATCATTCGTGCGGGTATGGACGTGGCTCGCCTGAACATGTCCCACGGCTCTCACAGGGACCACAGAGGCTATATCAAGGCCATTAGGGCTGCGAGCAGGAAGCTGGACCGGCCGGTGGGGATCCTTCTTGACCTGCAGGGGATAAAGATCCGGATAAGCGACGTGGCGGGGGAAGGAATTTCCCTCAGGAAGGGTCGCGAGGTTCTGCTTCGCTCGGGACAGCGCCCCTCTACAACCGAAACCCTGTACATTTCCTATCCGACACTTGCAAGGGACGTCAAATCAGGCCACCGTGTCCTCCTCGACGACGGCCTCGTTGAGCTCGTTGTGACCGGGAGCAAGGGTAACGCCCTGGTAGCTAAAGTGAAGGAAGGGGGGCACATCACTTCCCACAAGGGTGTGAACCTGCCCGATTCGGCCGTCTCCGCCAAGCCCTTCACCGACAAGGACCAACGTGACCTCCAGTTCGGAGTCAGGGAAGGTGTGGACGCGGTGGCACTGTCCTTCGTCACCCGGGAAGGCGATGTGTCGCTGGTACGCCGCATGTTGGCCCGGATGGATTCGGCCATCCCGATTATCGCCAAGATAGAAAAACCGGCGGCCGTGGACCGAATCGAACCAATCCTTGATGTAGCAGACGGGATCATGGTGGCCAGGGGTGACCTGGCTGTGGAAAGCTCGCCCTTCGCCGTCCCGCTGATCCAGAAGAATCTTATCCATAAGGCCAACCGGAAGCAGAGGCTGGTGATCACCGCCACGCAGATGCTCGAGTCCATGATAGAAAATCCTGTGCCCACGCGGGCAGAGGCGACGGATGTTGCCAACG
The DNA here is from genome assembly GCA_030636965.1 of Pseudomonadota bacterium. Taxonomy (GTDB): domain Bacteria; phylum BMS3Abin14; class BMS3Abin14; order BMS3Abin14; family BMS3Abin14; genus SZUA-178. The sequence goes on from DAOVVW010000209.1 coordinate 3,223, forward strand.
CGGTTTTAGACGGCTCGGACTCGGTCATGCTGTCGGGGGAGACCTCCGTGGGCAAACACCCTGTCAAGACCGTCAGGATGATGGCGCGTATCATTGAGGAGGCCGAAAGCAAGGGCCCGGCCTTCCAGGCACAGCTTCCTGTTCCCGAACCCGTAGAGGGGTCGGATTTCGACCGGACCAGCTTTGCGGTTGCCGATGCTGCCGTCAGCGCCGCTGCGGACGTGCGGGCTCGGTGCATCGTTGCTTTCACTCAGTCAGGATACACAGCAGGTCTTCTGGCCA
>DAOVVW010000310.1 GCA_030636965.1 Pseudomonadota bacterium
CCGAAACAGCTGACTTCAGGTTTTCCTCTCCGGCAAACTCTACCAGCTCAAAAAGCTTTTCAGCGTCAAGGGATGGTAAGTTGAAGAACTCCGCTAACCCTACTCCCAGATTCGCAAAGGACTCTCTGGCCAGCATTTTCAACTGATCTGATGATAACTCCGCCCCCATGGCATGCTTGAGGTTATTTAACGCAATCCCCCTTCTTCCGGCCGAAAGACGGAAACCGGCAAGCCCTATCCATCTGCCAAGCCTGTAGCTGGCAGCATCCGGCAATATCCTGAAAGTAGCACCCATCAAACTCAATGTTAACGAGGCTAAACCGTATGTTAACCTGTTTTCAGTCAAACTCTTTCTCCAGGAGAGAGAATATTTTCCCCAGAACGATCTCTTCACCTTTCAGGAAAACCGGGTCCGCGATCAGAGCAAAGCATTCGATTCCCGAGTCTTGTCCCGGCCACCTCACCATGTCTTTTTCGGTAGTCACAAGGGCATTAGCATCAAGAGATATTGCGAAGCGATTTAGCTCATTTACATCATCTAGGGTGTAGAGATGATGATCCCTGAACCGGACAGACTCTACCATCTCACCGGGAAGGTTTCCTGCCAGGTTCTCGAAGGATGCAGGATCAGCGATTCCCGAAAAGGCTATAAATCGCCGGCCGGCTAGCTGGTTTGCAGAAAGTAATGTCTCTGACGTCCCGCGGATCAAACCCGTGACGCGATAATCCGTCCAACAGACCGGGGCATCTGTGAACGCTGATATATGATCAGAAAAAGTATCGTCCACATTGCCGGCCTTGGTGACCATTACGAGATCGGCATCAGCCAGCCTGCTGGCAGGTTCTCTCAGAATCCCTGCTGGAATTAATTTTCCGTTTCCCAACCGTCTCCTGTTGTCAATAGTGACAATATCGAGGTTCCTTTTCAAAGGGTAATGCTGAAATCCGTCATCCATTAAGAATATATCCACCTCACCGTCGCTCTGGGCAGCTGCCGCCGCATCGTATCTGTTGGCAGATATGTAAACAGGTAGCCCCGTACGCTTGAAGATTAAGCAAGGCTCATCTCCATATTGTTCCGGCTCCGGATCATTTTTCCCCGTTCGCCCCCCAAGGATCAGGGTCCCTCTTCCCTTCCTGCTGTAACCTCTGCTTAAAACAGCTACCTTGATCCCTCTGTTTTTCAGGATGGCGGCGATCCACATAACAATCGGCGTTTTACCTCCACCGCCCAACGCGATATTGCCCACACTCACTACAGGGGGACCAACAGACCTGCTTTTTCTTATTCCCATGGAGAACAGCAGCCGGTTCAATAAGACAACAGCACCATAAAGCAGGGACAGGACAGTGAACATGATGGCCACCACAGGCCCCGGGTTCTGTGTGTACTTCTCTATGCCTCTCCTGTCCAAAGCAGCATTCCCTCAACTTTGATTAATAATCGTCTTTTGTCTGTCGGCTGATTTCCCGTGTAACTTTCAACCTTCAACTTTCAACTATTCTAAGAATCCAGGGGTTCTGCTTCATCAATAAGCATTATCGGTATATCGTCCTCAACCCGATACCTTATGCGACAGGCCCCGCAGATAATTCCATTGCCGTCCTCTTCCAACTCAACCACACCTTTGCACTTCGGGCAGGCCAGTATATCCATTAACTCTTTGCTAACAGTCATGTTTTTCTCCTATATGAATCGCTGAACGTTAACGTTGAACATTGAACGTTAAACAATTATTTATATCCAACAATCCTATCCGCTTCCTCCTGCAGTTTTAAAAGTACTTCCTGAAGCATGATGCGATCACGCTCGACCGCTTCCTCACTGAGGTCGCTGTCCATGTATATAGGTTCACCATAAAGGATCACCCCGCGGCTGAACGGTAAGGGCAGCATATACCGATCCCATGCTTTTTGAAAAATATGTGCCGGTTTTGCAGAGGATATCAATGGGAGCAAGGGTGCACCAACCTTCTTCGCCAGGTAGATAGCTCCTGACTTAACTTCATGGATGGGACCTTTCGGTCCATCCACGGCAAATGTAGAGTGATAACCTCTCTCCATGAGTTTCTTCAGACCAATCAGCCCGCCTGCTCCACCTCTTGAGGCTGATCCTCTCACAACCTCAAATCCCAGACCCGATAATGTTCTCGTCTGGAGTTCACCATCTCGGCTCAGGCTGGCCATTACGCCCAGTTTCCGACCCCTCATATGACTAACAAGGAGGAACTGCCTGCCGTGAAAAAAGACTATTACAGCCTCCTGACCTGTTGACTCCAGATCATCGAAAGCCTCAACACCTGTCACCGTTTTGGATACCAGGGAGGAGATAGTTCTTATGAGAGTTCTGACCAGCCGTGGAATCGCCCAGCCCGCAAACCCCAGTTCATCTGCAGTTTTTCCCTGCGGCACTAGCCGCTCTCCTCAACAAGGAGAGAATAGAGTCGGGAGTATTCGCCGCCAAGATCCAGGAGTTCAGTATGCTTTCCGGATTCAACTATCTTTCTGTC
>DAOVVW010000062.1 GCA_030636965.1 Pseudomonadota bacterium
AGAACTCCGCCGCAATCGTACACCTCCTTAAGATGATCGTGGCCATCGTGGAATTCACTGCGTATCGCTAAACACACCTGACCGGACTTTACTGTCCGGCTGTCAATACTTATGCCGGTCAACAGGGAAGGCCCATCGGCGCTTGTGATAAGCGCGCCTCCCGTTCCAGCGATTATATCCTTGAGGTGATACTTGATCACAGTTCGCTCTCCCCGGATTTCCTTATCGCCTCAGCCAGCTCATCCGCATCTGAAAAGGGCAGGGTCCGCTCCCCGACTATCTGGTAGTTCTCGTGCCCTTTTCCGGCCAAAACCAGCACATCCCCCGATTCAGCCTTATCTACACCGAGTCGAATAGCTTCTCTTCTATCGGAAACTCTTCTCACAGCCGGATTGCCCACTGTCAGACCATTGAATATATCGTCAATGATCTTTTCCGGATCCTCAGTCCTGGGATTGTCGGAAGTTACAAAGATGATATCCGCCAGCCTTTCGGCGATCTCACCCATAATGGGACGCTTGGTTTTATCCCTGTCACCCCCGCATCCAAAGATCAGGACCACTCTTCCCCGGACCAGTTCCCGTACGTTTTTCAGCAGATTGTCCAGGGCATCGGGAGTGTGGGCATAATCAACCAGGGCCATATATGGCTGACCGCGGTCGATCTTCTCGAAACGTCCGGGCACCCTGTGGACCTGGCAAATACCCTCTGAAATGCTGTCTGCATCCAGGCCGAGCAGGCCGCAGACGCCCACTGCCGCCATAATGTTTGAAACATTAAAGAGTCCCGGAAGCGGGGAATCTACATCCACCTTCCCCCAGGGCGTGTTAAGAGAACAGCGGCTGCCCCAATCTTCCAATTCAACTTTCCCATCAGGCCTGATCTCTCCTTTTTCCATACCGAAAAGGAGGGTTTTGCTTTTAACCTTCTCTATCAGCCTTCTGCCGAAGGGATCATCGTAATTGATAAGGCAGTGAGCAACCTCGCTCTCCTCGAAGAGGCTGATCTTTGCAGCGAAGTAATCCTCCATATCCTCGTGAAAATCCAGATGGTCGGCCGTAAGGTTTGTGAACACTGCCACTTCCATTCTGACTCCGGTGACCCTCTTTAGAGTGAGAGCGTGAGATGAAACTTCTATGATGCATGCTGTGCTGCCGCTGTCGGCCATGTCAGTCATCATAGCGGCAAGATCAGGGGCCTCCGGGGTCGTCCTGGAAGCGCTGATGACTTCTCCACCAACCAGATACTGAACAGTCCCCACCAACCCGGCGTCTACACCGGCATTTTCCAGAATTCCATGGACAAGATATGCCGTAGTAGTCTTACCGTTCGTTCCTGTAATACCGACTACTTTCAGCCTGCTTGACGGATCGCCGTAGAAATTTTTCGAAGCCAGAGCCAGGGCACGCCTGATATCATCTGAAACAACGATAGAACTCCCTTTGAGCCCTCCAATTTCCCTCTCAAGCAGGAAGGAACCGGCTCCCTTTTCTCTTGCATCAAGCACAAAATCGGCGCCATCGTGAGCCTGGCCCCTCACCGCTGCGAACAGATCCCCGGGTTTGACCCTTCGTGAGTCATACCGGATCCCGGCTACATCCACGTTTTGTGACCCCAGAAAACTGAGTCCTTCGATCCCGGCCATAACCTCCCTTAATTTCATGGTTCAGTCGTTGATATGGTCGTAAAAAGTCCATTCATGGCTTTTTACTCCGCGGAAAGCGAAAAGTGTCATTTTCACTTTCCTCTCAAATCAACAACTTGCAGTGCAAGTCAATGATTTGGGCGCCCCTCAATGGGCGCGTTGATGACTTCTTGCGAAGTCATCAACCGTTCATGCTACAGAGGTCTTTCACCTGCAGCATGAAAATCCAGACTTTCCTTTTTCAGCGGCGTCCCGTTTCTCTGGCTCGAGGCCACACGCCGGTCCTTTATTCTGGGCTGTAGTGTGACCGATATGAACTTCTGTACAGGTTTTCCGGCAGACGGGTTCTGACTCACCACAACTCCCGAACCATTGACTTCGATACTGTGTTCGAATCCCGCAAGTTTTATGAGAGCTTCCCTGAGCGTCAATCCGGTGAGATCCGGCATGACCTGCTCGCCGACAGGTTCTGCATTCTGCCTGCTGTCAGCAATTACCGGTTCTGCCTTGTTTCGTTCCTGATCAGGATGGTTGTTATCCTGGTTTATTTCCGGCTCGACACCCAGATATTTCAGGGATTTGGATATGGCCTCAGCCCAGACAGGAGCAGCAATTACACCTCCGTAAATTTCTCTGGCAGGTTCATCTATTACGACGATGGCAGTCAGAACAGGATCTTGAGCAGGCGCAAACCCCGCAAATGAGGCCACAAAATGAGTATTGGAATAGGATCCCTCTTCTTTTGAAAATTTCTGTGCCGTCCCCGTCTTGCCGGCGACCCTGTAACCGGGAATAGCGGCCCTGAAACCCGAACCGCCCTGTCCAGTTACCGAAACCAGCATTCCCGCCATTTTCCTGGCTGTGTCCTCATCGATAACCCTGTGCAGTAACTGCGGATGATTCTGCATGATCACTGTTCCTGACGAGGATGTGATCTCCTCCACAAGATAGGGTTTGAGAAGGATGCCGCCCGTCGCCAATGTATTTACAGCGTTTACCATCTGAAGGGGTGTCACCCCCAGACCCTGCCCGAATGCGATGTTAGCTGTATCGACCTGGGTCCAACCAGATGCAGCACGGACTGTTCCGCTTCTCACTCCCGGAAGCAGGATGTCCATCCGTTCACCGAATCCAAAGTCCGTTATGTATTTTTCCAGCCGTTCACTTCCCACCTGAAGACCGACCCTGCTCGCGCCTATATTGCTTGATTTGCGCAGGATACCCCTCAAGGTCAGCCAGCCGTGTGGGATCTGGTCGTTAATAACGGCATCAGCAACCTGGAATTTTCCGTTTCCGCAGTAGATTATGTCCTTGTCATCATAAACTTTGTCCTGCAGTGCAGCGGCAATGGTTACAATTTTGAATGTGGAACCGGGCTCATATTCAAAATTTACTGTGCGGTTTCTGTACTCGGAGGATCCGTAATCCTGAAAGTTGTTGGGGTTGAATCCCGGATAGCTTGCCATGGCCAGTATCCTGCCGGTAGCGCTTTCCATAACAACCAGGGCTCCGCCGGCCGCATCCACTGCTCCAGCACCTGCCTCCAGGGCCTGCTCCGCGAAGTGCTGGATCGTTCTGTCGATAGTCAGTTTTACCGTTGACCCTCTGAAAGGCTCAATCGCCCACCTGCTGTCGGGGACATAGGAGGATCCCAGCCCATCCTTGGCAAGCATCCGCTCTCCCGCACCACCCTTGAGCTGCTCATCAAGGGAATATTCCAGTCCTTCAAGTCCGCGATCGATTCCCACGAAACCCAGAACAGGCGCCGCAAGCCCCTTGTTGGGATAATACCGGCGAGACTCTTCCTGAATCCCGACCCCCTTGATATCCAACTCAGCTACGATCTTCGCCTCTTCGGGAGAGATCTTGCGCTTGAGCCAGACAAATCCTTTTCCGCTCTTCAGCCGCCGGGCCAGTACTTTCCAGTCTGTATTAAGTGCCCCCGCAAGGACCTTTGCTGCCTGCCGTTTATCCTCAACCTGTTCCCGAAAGGCATAAACTGATGAAACCGGAACGCTGATAGCCAGGGGGTTGGCGTTTCTGTCCAGTATCGCTCCCCGGCGCGGCTGGATCTTGACAACCATCTGGCTCTGACGAGCCGCCCTGTCCCTGAGCATATCTCTGGTCAGTACTTGTAAATGAAAAGCCTTTGCGGCCGGGATTATCAGAAGGGCGGGAAGTACAATGGATAGAAAACGAATGCGGCCCTTGACTGTCCGGGTCTGTCGGCATCCTTTTTCTGCTTTCTGGCTCATCTCACTATTCTTATCTGTCCAGGAAGGGGTTCTGCAAAACCCAGCCGTTTTCTCGCAAATTCCTCTATTCTGACCGGATTGCTGAGCATCTCCTTCTCAATCTCCATAGCGCGTTTCTGGTCGTGAAGCTTGGCCGTCTTCTTTTCAAGAACCCTGATCTCATACCCCGCATTTACAAAGGCCACTCTTCGCCAGACTGTAAGAAAGATGGCACAACCGATCAGCATTACGGCAACTGAAGCCAGGAGTGTTTCCCGGAGGCCGAAAGATGCCACCGACTGTTTTTCCCTGCCCTTTACGCCGGCTACTGCGCCCATATGGACCCCCTTTCAAATATCCTGAGCTTCGCGCTTCTGCTGCGGGGGTTTACGCTGACCTCATCGTCGCCAGGGGTTATGGGCTTTTTGGTGACAATTCGTCCCATGGGTTTTTCATCGCACACACATATGGGAAAGTCGGGAGGACATGTGCACGGAGCCTCTAGTTTTTTGAACTTTCTCTTCACTATCCGGTCCTCCAGCGAGTGAAAGGAGATGACGGCTATTCTTCCGCCTTCGGTCAGCCGCATTACACCTGGAAGCAACACTTTCTCCAGGGCTTCCAGTTCCCTGTTGACCTCTATTCTCAGTGCCTGAAAAGTTCTTGTTGCCGGGTTTATAGAGCCCGGCTTTCCTCTTCTGAGCACTCCTTTTACTATTTCGCTGAGTCTGCTTGTAGTTGTTATCCTGCCTTTAGCCCTCTCCTCCACAATGGCCGCCGCGATCCTGTTTGCCTGCTTTTCCTCTCCGTACCTGTAAAAGATCATTCTCAGGTCATCAACAGAGTAGCCATTGATCACGTCCTCTGCGGTCAGTTCTCCTTCCCTGTCCATTCTCATGTCCAGTGGCCCGTCAGCCATGAAGGAAAAGCCTCTGTCCGGGTCGTCCAGCTGCATACTGGAAACACCCAGATCCAGGAGCATGCCGTCTACCAGCTCAAAGTCGGAAGCTTCCATGAGATCCTCTATATCGGCAAAGCTTCCGTGGACCAGTTCCACACGTTTCCCGTAGGTCGCCAGTTTTCTCCTCGCCAGTTCCAGCGCTTCGGCATCCCTGTCAAGACCTACCACATGGGTTTCCTCATATCGGCTAAGGATCTGGTCCGCATGGCCTCCCTCGCCCAGGGTCCCATCAAGGTAAATCCCGCCCTCCCGGATTTTCAGCCCCTCCAGAACCTCTTCCAGAAGGACAGGGATATGACCCAAAGCTCCCACGTTTCCGGCCATCATTTTTTATCGCTTTACATCCGATAGCCGCCTGCCGGACTAGAGTCCGAACTCAGACAGCTCCTCGGAAATCTGATCGAAGTTATCCATGGCATGCTGGATCTCCTCATTCCATTGATTCTGACCCCATATTTCGATCTTGTTGAGCATCCCGGCCAATACTACCTGCCTGTCCAGTGCTGCGGCGTTTCTGAGGGTCGGTGGTATGAGGATCCTTCCCTGGCGATCCAGGTCACATTCAGTGGCACCTGAGTAGAAGTAACGTAGAAATGCCTGGACGTTTGATTTCAGCGCGGAAAGATTGCTGGCTTTTGCCTCTATTGCTTCCCATTCCTCGGGAGTGTATATTACAAGACAGCGCGGCAGATTAGTCAGGACAATACGTCCGTTATGGTTGTCCACAATGATCTCCCGGAACCTTGCCGGGATACTAAGGCGGCCCTTATCATCAATGGAATGTTCGAATCTGCCTCTGAAAAGAATAGCGCTCATAATAAATTATTTCCCACTTTATCCCACATTGCCCCACAGTATATTCACGGGCATATTCCCTGTCAAGAAAAAGTATTTAGATTTCTATGGGTTATCGGAACCTGTGGTCGTCTTCGGCACACCATATTGTAGGGTGTTTTTGACGGATACCAGATGCTGAAATCGGTCTTTTTTTCCGGGAAGTGGAATTTGGTGGGATGGTCTGGGCGCAGGCTCTGGGATTTGCGCCCAGGTCCAAGGTCCAACGACCAAGGTCCAAGGTCAAAATCACTGAATACTTATAATCAAAACGACCAAACAAAAAAGTCTTTCCCAGTCTCTTTTAGTTAACCTGATCGTAAATAGATAAAGCAAATTGGTAATTCTGTATTTAAATTCGATAGTTTAGACGTTGGACTTTGGACGTTAGACGTTGGACCGGCTCGGAATTATTTTACATAAATCAATTGAAAAT
>DAOVVW010000094.1 GCA_030636965.1 Pseudomonadota bacterium
CGATGCAATTTTGTGATTAGTTGACTTGAACCTTGGATTTTGGGTCGTTTGTCTTATAACCCAAGCCTAGGCTTTTCTCTGCGGCCCCCTGCGCTAACCCTGCGGAGCAGCCTGAAAGTGGCTGCACTGCGTTACAGGCTCTTATCTCTTTAGGTAAATCCAAACTCCTGCCTTCTGCCTCTTGCCTGCTATTCACCTGCTGCTAATTTATGAAGCAGAACAGCTGTAAGCGCTATTCTCTCGAAGAGTGACTCACGCAAAATATACTCATCTGGCGAGTGATCCATATCTCCAATGGGACCCATGCCGTCCAGGGTGGGAATCCCCTCGTCTATGAGGAAGTTCGCGTCGGATGTACCTCCCCTGCTTTCCTGCCCTACCTTCTGACCCAGCTCTTTTGCCGCGGTTTTGACCATTTTATAGATATGGTCTGTGCCGTCCACGGGACAGCCCGCCGGACGCCTGTGGTCACATTCGATAACAGCAGAGCACTCTGGGTTTTGAGGTTTTTTTACAACCTCCTTGATCTTTTCGAGGACCTCGTCTTCCGCATCACCGTCCCAGAAACGAAACTCGAAGTTGGCCACTGCATGATCCGGGACCATGTTGGTAACGGTTCCTCCACTTATCAGGCCCACATTGATGGAGATACCTTTTTCAGGATCGTTCATATTTTCGAGGGCAAGAACCATCTGCGAGATCTCCACTACCGCACTAGCCTTGGCCCCGCCCTTGACTCCCGCATGCCTGGCTTTTCCGGTCACACTGAGTTTGTACCGCCTGATGCCCCGCCGGGCCTTTACCACCTCCCCTTCCAGGCCGCCGCACTCGAAAACCAGACCGTAGGCAGCTCCCTGGGCAAGGTCCCTTATAAGGTTGTACGAAGATCCGGAACCTGTTTCCTCATCTCCATTAATCAGACACCTTAGGGGAATATTTTCCAGGATCTTGAACTCTTCAAGTATACGCAGCGCATATACCATAACAGCGATCCCGCCCTTCATGTCAGCAGTGCCTGGACCAAAGAGTTTTTCTTCAGATTCCGTGAATTCCTGGAACTCCGAATCGGGGGGGAATACGGTGTCGAGGTGTCCTACAATTACTATTGGTTGACTGGCAGAGTCCTGATTTGTATAGATGTGGTGATTTACACCCTTGTAATCATTTACAGCCCTGTGGGACAGCCTCGCGGGCATCCCTGAGGCTACCATCTTTCCGACACGGTTTATGCCCTCGGGGTTCCCTGAATACGTGTTGATCTGGACCAGTTCCTTCAGGAAGGCAACTATCTCAGGGCGTTGAGTATCAACAGCCTGCTGTACCTTCGCCGCCAGGTTGTCCAAGGTTTACATTCCGTTCTCATCTGAACTGTTATTCCGCTCATCCGGATAGTTGAGAATGTGACCTCCCCACGTCCGAATAAGCGGAGCCCCATCCACATTTGGGTTGAGAAGATATTGGGGGAAAATAGGCGTCTTGCCCCTGCCATCAGGAGCGGTGATGATGAACGTTGGAACGGCCATTCCGGAGGTATAGCCCCTCAGGTGCTCAATAATGTTCAGACCGTCAGATATGGTCGTCCTGAAGTGCCTGATCCCTTCAACCTTCTTGCAGTTAAATATATAGTATGGGGCAACCTTGATCCTGAGAAGCTCCTGCATAAGCTTCTTCATGACATGCGGGTTGTTATTGATTCCCTTCAGAAGGACTGTCTGATCCCTTACGATAACTCCTGCCTTGGTCAGCATATCAACCGCCTTCCGGGCCTCGGGAGTTACCTCCTTCGGGTGGTTAAACTGCGTCTGAAGGTAAACAGGATCGTGTTTTTCAAGCATCTTGCACAACTCGGGCGTTACCCTCTGCGGGAGTGAGCAGACCATCCTGGATCCGAGCCTCTTTATCTCTACATGAGGAATTTCATCAAGCTCCGTCAGGATGTGATCCAGCTGGCTGTCTGAAAGTGAAAGTGCGTCACCTCCTGTGAGGAGAACATCTCTAATCTCCTCATTTTTCCTGACGTAATCCAAAGCCTCGTTGATCATTCTCTTCGGGTAGATAACATCCGTTGTGTCGATATCCATCCGTCTCAGGCAGTGGCGGCAAACCATGCCGCACTGGTTTGTTACGTTGATTATCAGTCTGTCCGGATAGAGCCGGGAGATAAGCGGCGCCGGGGAATTGTACTTGATTATTGGCGGATCGGCGATCTCGGAGCTGTCCATGAACTCATTAATTGAGGGTATTGCCTGCTTCCTGATCGGACAGTTCCTGTCCTCAGGATCCATGAGGCTAGCGTAATAAGGTGATATATACCACCTGTACTGCCCACCTGCTTTCTCGATATCAGCAAATTCATCTGCCTCCATATGGACGATCTCGCTTAGCACTTTCACGGATCCTATGCGGTTCCTCCGATGCCACTTGTAGTCCTTCCAGTCCATTGCTGTGCCTCCGAGGACTTTCAGGATTCGCTTCTTCATCTTTTTGTAATCATCGTGCAGGTCAAAACCCGTCAGGATAGAGTCCTTAACCGCAAAGTAGTCCCCATCGAGGGCTTTTACCTCCGCTGACCGCGCTTTTGCAACAGATCGGTCCCTCTTCCTGACCTCCATCTGTCGATATGACTGCATTGCCTTAGCCACTTAACTGCCTCCCTGGTGCCGTTCTGTACTGTTTAAGTTACAGAACGTTCGTGACACATTAGTTTATTTTCGAATCTCCCTGAAAGTTCTCTTTACCTCTTCAGCACCCGCTGAAAGGGCGCTTTGTACATCATCGCAATTATCGGCAACTGCAATAACTCTTGCGAGGAATCCCCCCGCTTTCTGCCTTATGGGATCACCCACGTGATCCTCAATGAGATACCTCTTCCCGGTATACTCTTTCTTGTATGCGTTCTCAAAGAGCTCGAACTGCGTACCCTCGGGAGTTAGATGCCCGTGAATCTCTATATCCACGTTCACCTTGAAGTTATGGATCCCCCAGCAGAGCTCCTCACTTCCAAGATCTATCTCACGTATACCATCAGGCAGCCTTCCCTCGGTAACAGCCATGAACTCCAGCTCGGGGAAGTAGGGGTGGCCTGGCAGATGATGCATCATGGTGAGAGTAGTTTCAAAGGTTGTACCCTGTTTTCTGGCATTGATCTCAATAAAATGGATGTCCTGATTCCTGTCCACTATATAGTCACAACCGAATACGCCCCTGTAGCCGATCTTTCCGATGTGCGCTCCTATTTCCCGCGTCATCTCCTTCAGATCTCTGACAGTTTCTTCGCCTAGCACAGTAGGATAAGTGGAACCCTTGAACTGGGTCCCAACAATATTCTGATCTGCAACTGTGGCTATGTAGACCTGATCCTCCCCCGCCACAATTCCCAGCACAGTGGGATCATGTTCGTGTTCTATAAAACGGGTAACGATGAACTTGCCCTCTGAGCCTCCGAAACGCTCTTCAATTTCAAGTACACTGTCTGTGATGATGGAGTTCGATCCGCCAGCGCTGTATTCGCCGGAGACAAAAACCGAGTGGCCCTGTTCAAGGATCTGTTTTGCCGATTCAAGGGCAGAGGCAAGTGATTCGTTCCCGCCTCCGGATGGAACGGGAATACCCAGGTTTTTCACTATCTCGTACTGGATAAGCTTGTTATTAAGGAAACGGGCAAGTTTGGGATCAGGCCCAACAAGTCTTACAGAATCCCCGTCAACGAGGCTCATGGCTTCCTTTGACTCGAACATATTAATGTATACAGAACCCTGACGGTCAACCAGCATATCCACCAGGTTCTTCAGGTACGCATTGGCGCTGACCTCTGCGGCAAATACTGAACCAGGTATTCGCACATTGTGGTGTATCCCCGTCTTCTCATACAGGTCCATGGCGCTGGAGTTGATCACCACCAGATTTCTGTGGCTGGGCCGGGTGAGAACATCGGGAACCACAGCAATAAAGTCGATCTCCTTACCGTACAACTTCTCAAGGGGCCTCTTCATCAGGCTGTTGAGCCAATAGGCCTTTATCTCGCCAACGTAAAGGAAGTATGCTTTGTCCGGATCAAGGTTTACGTTGGTGTAGATAAGCTCGGATGTTTCCCGAGCTTCATCTGTCAGGATCTGTGATCTCATTATCTCACCACACCCCTAACGGGTAGAGCTCTAAAGCCACGATAACGGGTCTTCCTGTCCTTGTACACGTAACCACGGGAAAAGTTGTACGCAAAAGCAGAGATAGAACGCTCATCGGAAGACCAGATAAATCCACAACTGAGTTCGATCAACGGGGGCGTCTTTACCCGATGGCCGCATATCGTTTCGTACTTTTCAAGAGTTTCATCGAAAAGCGTCTCAAGCTCCTTTATGGTCGGCATACGCCAGTCGTCATAGGCATAGATACCGAGGATGATATTCTCGCTGTAAAGCTTCGCATCGAGCCAGATTATGTCTCCCATGCTATCAGTCTGTGCCCACATGAGGCCGGTTTTACTATAGGTCACGGTTCCGTCGCCGTTATCGACAAAACGATCATCCGCCCGGACTATACCGGCTGTCAATATTATCAGGCACAGAATAACTGGCATGATCAAGAAACTGGAAATCCGGTTCTTCTTCAAACTCATTCCCCCCCCCTGGGTCTGGCACACGAGATTTTCATCGGGCTACACTCGGTACCAGAAGAACAGGGATATTAACCCTCTTCAGAACTTTGCGGGCAACACTCCCGACAAAGGTGTGCTCCGTGATTCCCTTGCCGTGGCTACCCATAACAAGCATGTCCGCTCCAAGCTTGTCGATCATATTGAGGATCTCGATCACGGCGTCTCCCTCGTAAACGTGAATATCTTTGATCCTCTCCGTTCCACCCCTGGGGTCATTTTCCTGCGTCTCCTTATTAAGCTTGTCGACCCTTTCCCTGATAGCAGCCACCGTTTCCTCTTTTTTCTCATTAATCAGCTCCGAAAACCGGTCTTCTCCCATAAAGGAGGCTATGGGCACAGCCATGGCCGCGTCAAAACTGGGGATGATATGCAGCAGTTGGATCCGGGCGTCATGCACTCGGGCTTCCGCAATTGATGCCAATAGGACCTGGTCTGAGTTTTCAGAAAGGTCTACGGCACATAGTATGGTTTTGATTTTGAAGGACATCTTTTTTCCCTCGCTGCATTATTGATAGGGTCGTAAAAAGTCCATCCATGGCTTTTTACTCTGCGGAAAGTGAAAAGCGTCGTTTTCTCTTTCCTCTCAAATCAACGACTTGCTATGCAATTCATTGATTTGGGCGCCCTCCAACGGGCGCGTTGATGACTTCTTGCAAAGTCAATCAACTTTGATAGGGTCGTAAAAAGTCCATTCATGGCTTATTACTCCGCGGAAAGTGAAAAGCGTCGTTTTCTCTTTCCTCACAAATCAATAACTTGCTATGCAAGTCACTGATTTGGGCGCCCTCCAACGGGCGCGTTGATGACTTCTTGCAAAGTCATCAACTTTGATAGGGTCGTAAAAAG
>DAOVVW010000029.1 GCA_030636965.1 Pseudomonadota bacterium
GTAGAACATTAGAGCATTAGAAATTGGACATTGGAGAATGGAAATTAGAATTGTTAGTTGTAGCTTTAACTTTCAACCTTAAACTTTCAACTTTCAACTGATAATGCACCACCCATCACGATTCAGGATATTGGACCTTGGATCTTGGATCAATTTACTTGGGTCATGGGTCATGGGACCGATACCGGTGGCTCAAGAACGGATTATTCGACCTTCAGGTTATGGGTTACAGTTTACAGTAAATCTGTATACAATACGCCCTCATTCTAGCTTTACGCCCTCATTCGAGCTTTGGGTAAGTGAAGCTTGAGACATAAGATACTATTGAGTTTGCGCCCATGGTGTCTTATGCAGGTGGTATGATAGATGAAAATAACCTGTGACAGCTGTCGTACTATATATCAGATAGCGGATGAAAGGATTCCTTCGGGAGGAGCCAGGGCCAACTGCCCGAGCTGCGGCCATCAGATTGTAATACCTGGTGGGAAGCCACAAAGTGGAAAATCATCCAGCTTCCTTACTGAAAAATCCCAGGCGGACTTCGGGCAGACAATATCCTATGATTTTCAGCAGCTGGATCAGGACAGTGCCGAGATCTCTGCACTTCTGAGGAAGGTTTCCCAGGAAGATCCCTATCTGACAGAAGGTGTGCAGTATGAGCTGAAGGATACAAAGACGGGAGAGGTTTTCAAAGTATCCGAATCCAGGCTTGTCCTCGGCAGGAGCGGGGCCGATATAAGCGTGAACGATCCGGAAGTCTCCCGTAAGCATTGCCTGGTCAGAATTTACGGTGATTATCTTGTTATCATCGATCAGGACAGCACTAACGGTACCTTCTACATGGGAAAGAGAGTCATGACTGCTAAACTTGCCTTCGGCGATACTTTCACAATCGGTAACACCACATTTCTGGCTGTTGTCCAGGGGGGCAACTGAAGCCCACAGGGTTTCTCTGAGGTCTATTTATGGGTGACCAGTCGGAACTGAATATCACTGGTGGTACTGATCCCTCCAGCAGTTCGAAGAGGAGAAGAAGGGGTTTTCTCCAGGCTTTGCCCATCCAATCGATATCACTTCGCTGGAAGGTAGCGCTCTCCTTTTCTATCCTCCTGATTCTTGTGGCCGGTACGGTTGCCATGGCACTGGTACGTTATGAATGGATCTTCCTTTCCAAGGAAGCAGAAAAAAGAGCTGATCTGCTGGCGGTAAACCTTGCTGTCAACGCCAGGGACCCCATACTTGTCCAGGATGAGATGCGTTTTGGCACGATTGTAGAATCCATAATGATGGAGGAAGATGTCAAATATGCCTTCTTACTGGATAACAGGATGGAGGTTGTCTACCATTCTGACGCAAATAAGATAGGTGAGGTGTTTGCAGGAGGTATCCCCAAAACCGGGAAGAGTGTCATCCAGAAGGTTGTGGACATCGAAGTTGAAGGAGTCATGGTAGGCACCGCTGTAGTTGGACTTGGCGCAGACCACATCCACAGCGCCATGGTAACGACAATTATCGGTGCCCTGGTGCCCTTACTTGTCGGAACAGTACTTGGTGTTCTGGGGATATTTTTCCTGGCGGGTATCCATGTCAAAAAGATTGAAAGCCTGGATATGGCTGTTCAGGCCCTCGGTGCCGGAAACCTGTTCATCGAAGTGGATGTCAAAAGTCAGGATGAGGTAGGGAGATTGGCCGCTCATTTCAATGAGATGGTTGGAATGCTCAATAAGGCCCGCCAACAGGTTCTCAAAAACTTCACAGAAACGGTAAATGCTCTTGCCGCAACGGTAGAGGCGAAGGATGCATATACCAAGGGGCACTGTGAAAGGGTAGCGCTGATTTCAAACGCCATTGCGCAGCGAGTAGGCATGAACGAGTCCGCCATGAAAGATCTGGCCATGGCAGCCATTCTCCACGATATCGGTAAAATTGGTGTCGAGGGAGATATCATAAGCAAGCTGGGACCCCTTGATGACGTGGAAGTAGACAATATGAAGCATCACCCTGTGATCGGAGCGAGGATCCTCAGTCCCCTTTCCACCCTTGGGAGGGTGAGCCTCTATGTAAAACACCACCATGAGCACTACGACGGGACCGGGTATCCATCTGGTCTGAGGGGTGAGGTGATTCCGCTGCCGTCGAGGATTATTCACCTGGTGGATGCCTATGACGCGATGACATCCAACCGCCCATACAGGCATGCATTATCACCCGGAGAAGCTGTTGAGCGGATCAAGGAGGGCGAGGGCTTCCAGTTCGATCCCGAACTGGTGGAGGTGTTCCTAAAGCTTGAAAGCGAGGGTGTGATAGCCCATATCTACGATGAGGTAGTGAGATCAGAACCGGGCTTGTCATAACAGTACTGATCGTTTTTCTCCCGGTATGGTCAGGCTGTGTGTTAACGGGTTCAGATTTGAACGTTAAGACAGAGTGCATGCGGATCGTGAGACTCTCCTCTTCTGGAGAGCATAAGGCCTCTGTTGATTCCCTTGCGGCACTGAAAAGAAAAGGTGGTGACTGCCCTGACAGCACTTCAAGGGCGGAGAAAGCTTCAAGATCAAGGCTTGAGGCGGCGGATTCCTTCGTCAGGCTGGCCATGAAACAGAAAAAGAACGGTGATCTTAAGGCGGCCCGGGGGAGTCTTGAAGAAGCCCTGGAGGTCTATCCGCGGTATTACTGGGTCCAAAAACTTCTCAGGGGAGTTGAAAAGTCCATGATCGCCGAGACGGAAAGTTTCCTTAGCGAAGCCCATTATCTGGAGTCGGTGAACGATCCTGAGGCAGCCAGAAACAGGCTTGAGCAGGCAGCCATGCTCTATCCAGCGGATGAAGAGATAAAATCCCAGATAACCAGGATTGACAGGGTGATCGAGGAAAACAACGCCAGGGCTGAGGCGGCCGAGAGGCGCAGCATATTACAGGCTGATATTGATAGAGCAACCGGAGAGTTAAATGCGGCCCGCAAAGCTGAACAGGACGGTAAGCTGGATGATTCCGCATATTACATTTCCCAGGCACTCATAATTATTCCCCGGGATGTTCCGCTCCACGGTGAAATAGTTGAATATGCCCAGCTTATCGGGATGAGGTCCTTTTCCACCGGTCGTCTGCGTCAGGCCAGGGAGGTTTGGCGTCTGGCCCGGGTAGCGGATCCCGATAATGAAAAACTTCGGAAATATCTCCATGAAGTAGAATACCGCATCGAGAATCTTGAGAAGATTCAACGGAGTGGAGGCAGCATTGACATCCAGTGACTTTGACAAATTCGTCCGCTCAGCAAGAGAGGTTCTTTCCGATTACGGTACGGACTATGCTATCGGTGCTATCCGGGGGTTGGCGGTTCGGAATATGCTCTCCGTAAGGCTGCCGGCCACAACGCCAGGGTTTTATCCGATAGTTAAGGTGCATTCGCATGCCCTTGAGGATCTTGAAGAGTTATTTTATTCTTATCTTGAGTCTGCCGAGATTGAGGATAGTGAGGACGTTATTAATAAATTAGTGGAGGAGAGAGTTTGGGAAGAGATCTGAGAAGATCCGGGAGGCGCGGTGTCAGGGTCGTGAACTCCGGTGAGAGAAGAAGAACGCCGGTAAGGATCCGTTATCTCCTCCTCCTTTTCGCAAGTCTGGTACTGATGTGGGTCAGCACTCCCGAGCCAGGAACGGATAAGTCAGACCTGCCCGAAAACAGATCAGAAATTACAGATGAAATGGTTCCGGTCAAAAGCAGTCTCGACCCCCCCATCGTGCCTGAGATCAGGGTAGGGCGTATAAAAAGGGGTGACACTCTGTATGGGATACTCAGTGAACTGGGGATTGACGACGTATCCATTATGAATTTGGCAACAGCCGATGTGGAGGACGTTAACCTCTCAAGACTGGTAGCCGGAAAAACATACAAGGTCATCACGGTTGATGATCAGGTTGTGGAATATCAATACGAGCCGGACGATACCAGGATCGTCAGTATATTGTTCGGTGACTCTGAACCCGACGTGCGGGTGTCCAGCATACCCTACGAAATAGAGACGCTGTCCCTTTCCGGGACGATAGAAGGCTCCCTTTTCAGAGCCGTTGAGAAAATAGGAGAAAAGCCGTCTCTTGCCCTCGATCTTTCGGAGATATTCGCATGGCAGATAGACTTTTTCAGGGATCTGCGAAAAGGTGATACGTTCACCGTCCTGCTGGAAAAAGTCTATCGGGATGGTAAATTAGTGAGGTACGGTGACATATTGGCTGCGAAGTTTATCAATTCGGGCAAGAAATACTCGGCTATCCTGTTTTCTGGAAGCGATAGCAGGAGTGATTACTTCGACTGGGAGGGAGGGAGTCTGAGAAAACAATTTCTCAAGGCACCGCTTAGATTCCGACGCATAAGTTCCGGTTATACCGGCAGAAGGCTTCACCCTGTTACCGGAAGGATAGTTGCCCATAGGGGGATAGACTATGCCGCCCCGGCCAGGACACCGGTTCAATCCATCGGTGACGGAAAGATCGTTCTCAAGAAGAAGGACAGTGTAAACGGCAGGATCCTGAAAGTGAGGCATAATTCGGTCTATTCAAGCGCCTACGCCCACCTGAGATCTTTCGCATCCGGCATGAAGGTCGGCACCAGGGTCAGGCAGGGACAGGTAATAGGATACGTTGGTACATCCGGTAGAGCTACGGGACCTCACTTGCATTTTGCCATGTATCGCAATGGACGATATATAAATCCCAGGTTGGTGAAAGTTCCCAGGGCTTCTATTCTGACAGGGAAAGAGTTGGAAACTTTTAGATTAATCAGGGATGACAGAGATGCACTGCTCAAAGAGGCCGGAACGCATGAAATGGTTCTAAGGGAGGCCGGCAGGTGATGAGAGAACTGGTTAAACGGATCAATGCATTCGACAAGGAAAACCTCCTGGACATCCTTCACTACCTTGCAGAGGGGATTGAGAGGATCACCGGGAATTCCGAGATAAGGATCTATATAGAGGATATGAGAGAGGGCGCTCTTGTGTGTCTTTACACACCCGAGGGGGAATTGGAGAGGAAGGGCGGCAGGATCCCGATTCAGAGAAGAGACAACAATCTTGTGAAGGCTTTTTTGGAATCAAGACCGGTGGAGGATGTCCCCATCGCTGAAGGCAGCGGGAAACTGCACCTTGCCTGGGCTGCCGGGCGCGGGCTGACAAGGACAACCCTTTTTCCCCTTGGTCTGCCCGGCCAGTCCATAGGTATCTTCTGCCTGGACGCGCCGGACGGAGGAGATCCCATTATTTCCCGCTCACAGAGGGGGCAAATTGAGGATTTTCTCACAAAGACGGTTTCAGTCCTTAAGCTGGCCCATAAATTCTACTGGCAGATAATGCTTAACAGGCATCTGGACATGACAAGAAAAAAAGACGCCGCCAGGATCATCCTGACAGGCGTCTTTGAACTGGACCGTACCATCGAAATGACATCGGTGCTGATCCCTGCCGAATCCCCGATTCCTGAAGCCTTAAAGGAGCAGCGCGGGGGTTATATGGAGATACTTGCAGCTGCGTCAAGGGTTCCGTCGGACGTACCGATATACAAAACTCTTGAGAGGATCGGCCTTCTGGAGGGAAAAAGTCTCCTGTCGTGGCTTGTTATGCAGGGAAGGGATAGTGTCCTGCCAAGGCCGGGTGCTCCAGATGTCCTTTTTTACGAAGATATACTTTCCGAGAAATTCGACAGGCTGGAGATCTTCCAGCAGTTATCCTTAAGAACACTTCTCATGGTTCCGGTGATGGATGAATCTGGATCGGTAATATGTGTGGTTAATTACTTCACGAAAAAACCTCACAAATTCAGTGAGATGGAGCTTGGTCTTCTCGTCAATCACGCCAACGCGGTTGGGGAAGGTATAATTGGCCCAAGCAACGAACATTTTGAGATAAGAGTTCTGTCCGAGATCGAACAGCTTTTGGTTGAGGAAAATGAACTTCCCGTATTTCTTAACCGTGTCGTTTCCATTGCCAGCGGCTTTGTGGGAGCCGATTCGGGATCTATTGCCCTGATTCAGGAGCGTGATGAGCAGAAGTGGCTGGTCGTGGAGGATGAAGAGGAAGAGGGCAAGCTGATAGGAGCAAAATCCATGGAGTGGAGGAAAGCCCACATCCCCCCACTCAAGGTCGGGGGAGAGGAACTTCCGGCCAGGGAGCGTTCATTAACAGGCAATGTTGCGTACACGGGGAAACCCTTTTTGTGCAACGACACCCGGGAGGAGGCTGCAAAAGGCGGATTCTACAGAGAACTGGTGGGTGATGTTAGATCCGAACTGGCGGTGCCAATTCAGGTGGGAGAAACTGTCGTTGGAGTGATAAATCTGGACAGCTTCAGGAAGGATTTTTTCTCACTTGAGCATCAGCGGATATTGCTTCTTATTTCCCGCTTAATAGCTAGCAGGATCGCTGACATGATCAAGATCGACGAGCTGACCAGAAAGGTTGCCCGGCTCAACAGAGAAGTTTCCTACAAAAGCCCTGAAGTAAGCTCGTATCTGCTTGGCAACATTATTGGCAAAAGTGAAGCGTCAAGGCAGGTTGTAGAGAGGATAGGAAAAGTCTCCGCTCTTCTCACGAACTGTCTTTTGAACTGGGATACGGATGAGGATGGCGAGATCGAGCTCGGCCTCCCGACCCTGCTGATCACAGGTGATACCGGTTCAGGCAAGGAGTTCGTCTTCAATAACCTGTATTCACTTCTCAGCACAAGTTACCTGGGATCAGGGGGCCGAAGAGGCCAGTTGCTGATCAGAAAGAGCAATATAGCTGCCTATGGGGGTGATCTGACCTATACGGAGCTTTTCGGCCACAAAAAGGGTGCGTATACGGGAGCTTATTCGGATCGCATAGGGATCCTGGAGGAAGCTGATGGCGGAATAGTCTTCCTCGATGAGATAGCCGATGCCGATCAAAAAACTCAGGTTCAGCTGCTGAGGTTTCTTGATAGCGGTGAGTTCACCAGGCTGGGTGACAACCAGGTCCGGAGAAGCAGGGTGATCCTGGTAGCCGCAACCAACAAGGATCTTACGGTTGAAATAGAGAGAGGAAGCTTTCGAGAGGACCTCTTTCACAGGCTCAATGAACTCTCTGTGAAAGTGCCCTCGCTGGCCGAGAGGAGAGAAGATATCCCTGATCTTGCCAGGCACTTCCTTAGCAGGCTGCACTCGAATTACTCAAGAGGAACACCGGTATCCAGGCTGGATGAGAAGGCTGCATCAATGCTCAAGGAACTGGACTATCCTGGAAATATCAGACAGCTGGTGAGCATTCTGCAAGGTGCTCTTATCGAAAGCTCCGAGGGTGTTGTTGGCGAGAAGGAAGTGCTGCGGGCTCTTGTGGCTTCCCGGGGCTCCGCGGCCAGTGAGTCGTACCAGGATGAGTCAACGCTTTACAATCGGATCCGTGAGGGTGAAGGTGATTTTTGGTCACTTGTTCATGCGCCATTTGTCGCTCATGAGGTAACGAAGTCTCAGGTGCTTAGAATTTACAGGATGGCTCTGGCTGAAGGTGGTAATGTAAAGGGTGCAGCACGTATTCTTGGGGCTCTGCCCGACGACGACGGCAGTAAAGAGAAGGCGCTGAACAAATTCAAGAACTTCATGTATAAGACCGTTGGTGCCGGGAAGAGCCAGGGTCGAGGGAACACGTGATACGTAACGGAGTAATGGCGTGCCGGCGTATCGGCGTTTACTCCCCTCCCCTGGCGGGAGGGGAATATAAGGGGAGGGTGGTAGGATATCCCCCTCTCCTCGCCTGCCGTTCAAAGTATTTCAATAAC
>DAOVVW010000055.1 GCA_030636965.1 Pseudomonadota bacterium
ATGGCCGGACTATCCCCTAAGCAGACCGGTCAGGGTGATGCAGGAACAGAGCTGTCGACCACCCTTTCTCCTTTTCCCAGCAATCCGGTGTGGATCGCCTTTTTTAGATAAACTTAAGTATAGCAGGCCCTGCTTGACTTGGGTCAATTTGGGTTAGACAGGGAGAAGGGAGGAGGAAAGAGGGAATAGTTCAGTTGTTAGTTGATAGCTTGACTGCAACCCAACCCCAGGTTTTCCTCTGTGTACTCTGTGAACTCTGTGGTGAAAAAGGATTTTATCTTACAGAAGGGACATCACAGACAAACGAGCCGCTTCCAGCACCCCGCCCGGGAGAACTCCCAGGACAATGGTTCCTGCCATGGCAAGAGCTATACCTGCCCAGAGAAGAGGCGAAGTCCCCGCAAAAACAGTCTCAACCTCCGGCTCCTGCATGTACATGACAATGACAACACGCAGATAGTAGTAGGCTGCCACACCGCTGTTCAGGACAGCTATAACGACCAGTACATAGTACCCGCCCTGGACTGCTGCGTAGAAGATGGAGAGTTTGGCCGCAAAGCCCGCGGTTGGCGGGATACCCGCCAGTGAGAAAAGGAATATAAGCATTGCAAGGGCCGCGCCTGGGGATCTGCGGGAAAGACCCTTGAAGTCGTCCAGGCTCTCTCCTTGTACACCCTCTCTTCTCATGAAGATAAGGATGCCAAAGGCACCAATATTCATGAACGTGTAGGCAAACAGGTAAAAGAGAACCGATGAGATCGCCCTGTCGAACTGACCGTTAACGGATGCGACGATACCGATGAGAATATAGCCCACATGGGCTATGGATGAATATGCCAGCATCCTCTTGACGCTCTTCTGGGCTAGGGCCGCCAGGTTACCAACAGTCATCGTGATGACAGCCAGAATGGTGATCAGCATCTCCCAGCTTCCCATCAGCTGGGGTAGCGCCTCCATGAGGATCCTGATAAGGGCCGCCAGGCCCGCTGCCTTGGGACCAACTGACATGAAGGCGGTTATAGGTGTCGGGGCGCCTTCGTATACATCCGGAGTCCACTGGTGGAAGGGAACCACAGAGATCTTGAATCCGAACCCCATGATAATCATGATCATACCAAGAAGCAGGGCGTTGGAAATCACTGCGTCAGGGTGACCTGCCAGGGTGGAAGCGATTGTTTTCAAATGTGTACTTCCTGCGACACCGTATATATAGGACATGCCAAACAGCATAAAACCGGTGGCAAAGGAGCCAAGGATAAAGTATTTGACGGATGCCTCATTTGACCTGCCGTCCTGCCTGAAGAAACCGACAAGGATATACATGGACATGGACAGGAGCTCCAGACCCAGAAAAATAGTAATAAGCTCCCTTCCGATGGCCATTACCATCATACCCACAGTGGCCAGGATGAGCAGCGCGTAGTACTCGGCATGATATTCTGTTCCTCCCTCTTTCATAAACCTGAGGGAGAGTGCAATGGTGAGTATGAGGCCGAACAGGAACATGACCTTGAAAAAAGATGCGTACGGATCGAGGATCAGGGTGCCGGAGAAGGTGGAGACGACCAGGTTGGATGTCTTAACTGCTACTGCCAGGGCCGTAATCGCCCCTGCCGTCCCTATTACCGCCGACACTGTATGATCCTTTACGCGGGTCACCAGTTCCCACAGAATTATCGCGAAAGCCGTGGCAGTCAGTATGAGTTCGGGTGCGATTACCCGAAAGTCCGGTAGCAGAATGCTCAGCATCAGCCTTATTCTCCCCTAATCTTCTCTTTCATTTTGTATGTCGAGCTCAGCAGCCAGTACCGACATTCTTTCAACATCGGCTCTTGCGGATTTGATCTGTTCCATATTATTCCGTGCCGTTTCCACTCTGACAACGAGCTTTGAGACCGACGGCTCCAAAATCCTCAGGAAGGGCTTTGGATATAACCCGATCCAGAAAATAAGCACTACAAGGGGCGCCATGGTGAGGATCTCCCGGAGGTTGAAGTCCTTCATTGTTCTGTTTTCCTCGTGGACGATCTCTCCGAACATGACGTTCTTGTACAAGTGCAGCATATAGACTGCACCTAATACGATCCCTGTCGCCGCAAGTGCCCCGAATACATACATCCCCGCCTTAAATACCCCGAGGAGAATGAGGAATTCGCCGATGAAACCATTGAGCCCGGGCAGTCCGATAGAAGCGAAAGTGACGATCCCGAAAACAGCCGCAAACAGTGGAATCCGGTCAGCCAGGCCGCCGAAATCGCTCATCATCCTCGTGTGTCGGCGCTCGTAGAGTACTCCCACCAGGAGGAACAGCGCGCCTGTGGCCAGACCGTGATTTATCATCTGCAGCACGCCGCCCTGAATGCCCTGAACAGTGAAGGTGAAAAGTCCCAGCACGATGAAGCCCATATGGCTCACCGATGAATAAGCCACCAGCTTCTTCACGTCTTCCTGTACCCAAGCCACCAGGGCGCCGTAAATTATCCCGATGATGGAAAGTACAGCGATGGGGATAACCGCCTTAAGTGACGCTTCCGGAAGGAGGGGGATGGAGAACCTGACAAACCCATAGGTCCCCATCTTCAGGAGCACACCTGCAAGGATAACGGACCCGGCAGTGGGTGCTTCGACGTGAGCATCCGGAAGCCATGTGTGGAACGGGAACATGGGCACCTTGATGGCAAAGCCAAGGAAGAGAGCCCAGAATGCCCACATCTGTATGTTTGACGGCAAATCAGCGCTCAGCAGGCGTGTCAGGTCGAAAGTGTAGATACCGGTTGCAGTGTGGAACGTAAAGTAGATCAGCAAGAACCCGATGAGCATGAAAAGACTGCCTATCAGTGTATAAAGGAAAAACTTGACGGCGGCGTATACTCTTTTGGGACCGCCCCAGATACCAATGAGCAGCGCCATGGGAATGAGCATAACTTCCCAGAAGACGTAAAAGAGCACAATATCCAGAGCGAAGAAGACCCCGAGCATACCTGTTTGCAGTATCAGGAGACAGACCATGTACTCCTTCACCCGATCCGTTATCGAGGAGAAGGAGGAAAGTATTGCCAAAGCACCCAGCATTGTTGTCAAAAGCACCAGGAGCAGGCTTATGCCGTCCACACCCATCAGATACTGGATGCCAAGACCTGGTATCCAGTCGGCCCTCTCCATTAGCTGGAAATCAGCATATCCCGGCCTGTACTTCACGAGAAGAACCAGCGAAAGTCCGAAGTCGGCCAGCGCGATCCCAAGCGCGGTGTTCCGGATCAGGTTGAGTTTGCGCCCCGGCACAAACAGCGCCATCAGAAGGGCACCCACCGCCGGCAGATACACAATGGCAGATAGTATTGGAATGTTAAGCGTTTCCATCATGTCTATTTTTGTGTTCCTTTTTCTTTCATGCCTGGTTGTTGTTAATATCCCTTTTCGTGAATCCAGAATCCAGAATTCAGAATCCTCTAAAGTAACCTTCTTCCAATATTACTCACTCCCGATTGCCGTATGTTTCAAAATTCTGACTCCTGACTACTGAATTCTGACTACTGCCTAAAAGAACGCCCAAACAAGCATCAGCGCCAGCCCCGCGGTCATCACCAGGGCGTAGTTCTGTACAAAACCGGTCTGGAGCCTGGCCATAAAACCGCCAGACCGCTGGGCCGCGTCTGCC
This sequence comes from Pseudomonadota bacterium, assembly GCA_030636965.1. Classification (GTDB taxonomy): domain Bacteria; phylum BMS3Abin14; class BMS3Abin14; order BMS3Abin14; family BMS3Abin14; genus SZUA-178. The sequence goes on from DAOVVW010000055.1 coordinate 3,659, forward strand.
GTACCGTGGAGAACTCCGTCGATTCCCTTAACATCGAAACCTGACCAGCAGAACTGCGACACGCCCCAGAGAGGTTACACGAGCGCGGTGTCATAGAGTTCATCTACCCACCATTTGTTCAGGAACAGCTCGTATAAGAAGCTGTAATCGCGCCTCAGCTCTTCTGAAACCTCGGGCTTGCGGAGTATTATCCCGAGGGCAAGGCTGATCCCGCCGACAGCAATAAGTACGGAAAGTCCCATCAGGCCCAGCTCTGTACCCAGGTGGTGCACAGTTTCGGCCGCATTGGTACCATGCTCGGCCGCGGACTCGAATAAGGGTCCAAGCCAATTGTGCATGAGATTGAACTTCTTGAATATTGGAATCCCCGCGAATCCGCCCACTATGGACAGGAAGGCCAGTATCATTAGTGGGATCGTCATCACAGGCGGAGATTCGTGGGCGTGCTTTTCAACCTCTGGCTCCATCCTGGACTCTCCGTGGAACGTCCTGAAAACCAGCCTGAACATATAGAAGGCGGTCATAAAAGCGGTTAGGATCCCGGCCAGCCAGAGCATGAAACCGGCGCCTCCGCCGTGACTTGAATTAAAGGCAGAATAGAGGATCTCGTCCTTGGACATAAAACCTGCCAGGGGCGGAATACCGGATATGGCAAGTGAGGCGATGAGGAACGTCTTGTAGGTTACGGGCATGACTTCTTTTAAGCCCCCCATCTTTCTTATGTCCTGCTCCCCGCCCAGCCCGTGAATCACGCTGCCGGAGCCCATAAAGAGGAGGGCCTTGAAAAACGCGTGGGTCATAAGGTGGAATATGGCTGCCGTGTAGGCGCCTACACCCGCTGCCAGGAACATGTATCCCAGCTGGCTCACAGTTGAATATGCCAGCACTCTCTTGATGTCGTTCTGCGTCAGGGCGATGGTGGCGGCGAAAAAGGCCGTGGTAACACCGATGACAGCCACCACGGTCATGGCAACGGGAGCCAGTTCGAACAAGACGTGGCTGCGACAGACCATATAGACGCCCGCCGTTACCATGGTTGCCGCGTGGATAAGAGCTGAAACCGGGGTCGGACCCTCCATGGCATCGGGCAGCCAGATATGCAGGGGAAGCTGTGCGGATTTACCCATGGCCCCCACGAAGAGCAGAAGCGTAATAAGGGTGATTGTGGGATCACCCGTCTGGAACAGATGCCCGGCCTGGGCGAAGACCTCATTGTAAGAGAGGGTCCCGAAATGAATCGTTATCAGGAGCATTCCCAGGATAAAGCCGAAATCTCCTACCCGGTTTACAACAAAGGCCTTGCGTCCCGCCGAAGAAGCGCTCTCCTTCTTGAACCAGAAGCCGATAAGGAGGTAGGAGCACAGCCCCACACCCTCCCAGCCAACGAACATAAGAAGGTAACTGTCGCCCAGCACCAGCAGGAGCATGGCGAATACGAAGAGGTTCAGGTAAAGGAAGTACCTCCTTACCCCTTCGTCGTGGTGCATGTAACCAACGCTGTATACATGAATCAGGAATCCTACACCGGTCACCACCAGGATCATCACCGAAGAAAGAGGATCCAGGAGGAAACCGATGTCAAGGGTGAAGCTCCCCGATCCGATCCACTCGTATAACGTGACCGTATAGGACCTGGCTCCGTGCCCAGCAACGGCAAGGCCGAATACTGCCACGGCCGATGCAAGGAATGACGCTCCCAGAGCACCACAGGCAAGTATCCCCGCGGCGCTTTTCGAAAGTCTCCTGCCCATCAGCAGGTTGGCGAAGACTCCCAGCAGTGGAAACAGTGGAACCAGGGCTACCGCTTCTACCATCTTCTCTTCTCCTAGCCCTTCATCAGGTTGATCTCGTCGACATTAACTGTCTCGAGTCTGCGGAAGAGGGCCACAACAATAGCAAGGCCTACTGCGGCCTCAGCTGCGGCAATCGTCAGAACGAAGAATACGAAAACCTGGCCAGCCATGTCGTGCAGATAGTGGGAAAAGGCAACCAGGTTGATATTTACGGCATTGAGCATGAGTTCGATGGAGAGGAGAATAATGATGATGTTGCGTCTCATGAGCACACCGAGTACACCGATAAGAAAAATAATGGCGGCCAGAATCAGGTAATGGGTCAGCGTTATCATTCGCTCGCCTCCCTTTTAGCCAGTACTACCGCCCCGAATATAGCAACCAGAAGCACGAGAGATGCCAGCTCGAAGGGGAACAGGAACGTGGTGTACATCTCGGCGCCTACAGCCTCAGTGTTTCCGAGAAAGGAAGTATCGGTGAATTTCTCAAAGGGGCCCGGGAAAGTGGCCGTAACAGCCAGTACCACAAGCTGGACCACCAGGATGAGACCCGTGATCGCGGCCAGGAAGCTCTGGCGGTGGGTAATCCTTCGTCCCCTGATAGCCGTAAGATTCAGCAGCGCTATAACAAACAGGTAAAGGACCATAATGGCACCGGTATATACGAGGATCTGAATGGCGGCCAGAAACTCGGCGCCTAAAAGCACGACCAGTCCGGCAATATGGAAGAAACAGGGCACCAGGAACAGTACCGAATGGACCGGATTGTGCCGGGTGATCGCCATAAGCGCCGTAACTACAGTAACGATGGCAAAGTAATAAAAAAAGATGTCCTG
>DAOVVW010000156.1 GCA_030636965.1 Pseudomonadota bacterium
AGCATGTAGAGTTTGCCATCCTGAACTGTGAACTCCAGGTCCAGCATGTCTTTATAATGTTTTTCCAGCTTTTTGTAAGTCCTGTCCAGATCCCTGTAAGCGGCAGGTATGGATTTTTTCAGCTCGTTGATATGAAGAGGCGTCCGAATTCCCGCTACAACGTCCTCGCCCTGAGCATTAATAAGATACTCGGCGAAGAACTTTTTCCGTCCCGTGGATGGATCCCTTGTAAAACCGACACCAGTTCCGGAATTGTCGCCCATATTACCGAAAACCATTGCCTGGACGTTGCACGCAGTGCCCAGGTCGTGAGGGATGGCGTTCAGGTTTCTGTACTTCTCGGCTCTCTCACCGAACCATGAATCAAATACGGCGTTAATGGCTAGTCTGAGCTGCTGTAATGGGTCGCTGGGGAAGTTCTTTCCGGTCTTCTTCTTGTAGATCTTCTTGAACTGAACGGATAGCTCTTTCAGGTCAGCAGCCGTCAGGTCCGTATCCTCAGAAACACGCTTTTTCTTCTTCATTTTATCCAACGCGCTTTCGAAGGCTAACCGGTCAATCCCCATAACAGTGCTTCCGAACATCGAAATGAGCCTTCTGTAGGTATCATAAGCAAAGCGCTCATTTTCAGTTTTTTTAATAATTGCCTTTAGTGTCTTTTCGTTGAGGCCGAGATTAAGAACCGTGTCCATCATTCCGGGCATAGAGAATTTAGAGCCCGAGCGGACAGACAGGAGAAGTGGATTCACTGGATCACCAAGCTTCATTCCCATAGATTTTTCAACTTTTTTCAGATTTGCAAGTACCTGATCCCACATTCGCGGGGGATATTTCTTTTTGCTTTTAAAATAGGAATTACACGCGTCGGTTGTGATGGTAAATCCTGCTGGGACGGGGATCTTCAGGTTTACCATATTGGCGAGTCCGGCTCCCTTTCCGCCAAGAGTATCCTTCATCTTTGCGTTTCCATCAGCTTTACCGTCTCCGAAATAGTAAACATACTTCTTTGCCATAACTACCCTCCCTGGAACTGTGTCGAATTGTCTAAATTGTTAATTATATTGTCGTAAAAAGTCCATCCATGGCTTTTTACTCCTCGGAAAGCGAAAAGTGTCATTTTCACTTTCCTTACAAATCACTAACTTGCGTTGCAAGTCATTGATTTGGGCGCCCCTCAATGGGCGCGTTGATAACTTTTTGCGGCACTATCAAAAATTAAACAAAAAAAACCATCTATCCACAAAGCCAGCAAGTTGCTCGGACGGGGTGCTGTGCCCCAATATTCCTCGGCTTGTCGGGATGTTGGTCGGTATCCCTCTCAACTATATCCGTGTATTGGTCGTTCTCCCCTCCATCCCAAGTGCCGTATTTTTCGAAAGTGACAACATATCATTTTTCCGGTTAAAAAGCCAATGTTAGCAGTGGTTTTGTGATGAAAAATCGCCAGGAACCAGTTAATTGGACACTGTTTTTGGTTTTAAGGTTTTGGTCAAGGTTTTGCTCTGACCCTGTTTCGCCCGGGTGGAACATTAGAGCATTAGAAATTAGAACATTATTAAACACGTTGGACGTTGGGCATCCTTCGACTCTGCTCAGGACCGTGAGCTTGTCGAACGGTTGGACTTTGGACGCGCTCGCTCCTTATCAGAGTGCTCTGACCCCTTCAGGAGCAGGGTCGAATTTCCAATTTCGAATCTCGAGTTTCGATAATAAAACCACTTTTTATTTGACGCAGCAAATGTTGTCTGATATCAGTTTACTACTTACTGCGTTTCCGGTTAAAGTCCTTAAATAAGAGGGGAGGGGAGGAGCAGAAAATAAACCGGATTTGTAATTTCCTGTAAGCAATCTGGAAACTCTATTTCAGCACACGCTTTCGGCTTTGTGTATTCGCTCAAATAACTCATTAACTGGTAGAAAAGGAGATGAGCATGAGAACGATGAAGGTTATTATTGTAATGGCAATAGCTCTTGGCCTTCTGATGGTGCCCGCGCTCTCCATGGCTGTAGATAATGTGGTCATCGGACATCCTGCGGCGCTCTCAGGCAAGTACGCCAAGGCTGGCAACCAGGCAACGGGTGGCATTACGGCCATCGTGGACTGGGTCAACTCCGCGCGAGGCGGTGTCAATGTCGGCGGAAAGAAAGTCCCCCTTGTTTATAAGAACTACGATAATGAGTCCAGGAAAGAGATGGTTACAAGTCTCCTGGAGAGGCTTATCACTACAGACAAGGTAAACTTTACATTTTCTGCCTACAGTTCCGGCCTGACCCTGGCTGGTGCAACTATCGCCGAGAAGTACGGCATAGTCTATATGGATCACGGTGGAGCCTCGGATAAGATCTTCCGTCAGGGATTCGAATATGTCGTCCAGACAATCGGTCCCGGCTCCAGGTACCATGCCGGTACACTGGATATGGTCAGGAAGATCGATCCCGGTGCCAAGAGAGTTGCCCTTGCTTATGAGGACTCGGAATTCGCAAGGTCAGTTATGGACGGTGCCGCTATAAAGGCCGAGCAGTTGGGCTTTGATGTGGTATTCAGGCGCACCTATCCCAAGGGCGTGACCGATCTGACCCCGCTCCTTTCCGACCTGAAGGCAACCAATCCCGAGATAATTATCGGTGGCGGACACTTCCAGGACGGGCAGCTTTTCAACAGGCAGCTTGCCGACCTGAACATCAATCCCAAACTCCTGTCCCTTATTGCCGCTGCAACGCTCCCGGCATTCAAAGAAGCTCTGGGAGATCTGTCCGAGCATGTTATGGGCCCCTCCCACTGGGAGTATGGAGTTACATTCTCCGAGAAGGCCGCCAAGAAGGCTAAAATGACGTGGATCGGTCCAAGCCAGGATGAGTTTGTGTCCCTCTTCAAGAAGGCTGTGGGCAAAGATACGCTGCCATCATATCATCCTGCTGAGGCAGGAGCCGCGGTTCTCGCGCTGGTCCTGGCAGTGGAGGAAGCTGGCACAGTAGACTCCGATGCAGTCCGCAAGACCCTCGGTGATCTGGAGTTCATGTCCTATTATGGAACCTGGGATGTGGATGATACGGGCAAACAGATCGGTCACCCGATGGTAGACGTCCAGTGGCAGAATGGTAAGAGAATAATCGTTTGGCCCCTGACTGCCAAAACAGGTGACGTTGCCTACCCGAAAAAGAAGTTCTAGACGAACACTAAAGCTTGGCTGACAGGCAGGCCAGACCCTGCCAGTTAGCTCTGGATTTACATAACGGTCTGGACAAAAATAGTAGGTACTGCATCCAGGTAATATCAACTTATTTGCGGGCTCCTTGTCAGGATAGTCTTCCTGGAAAGGAGCCCTCTTGTCTATTTTATTTCTGTGATCGTGTTTCTGGAATGTGAGGGTTTAAAGTGATTGCTGAACAGTTGGCAGGGAACCTCATACAGGGGATTATACTGGGTGGCGTTTACGGTATGGCCACAATGGGGCTTTCCCTGATCTTCGGTGTCCTGAGAATTGTTAACGTCGGCCACGGTGCTTTCATCATGGTAGGAGCTTTTGTGGCTCTCTGGATGTTCAAGTCTCTGGGTATCATACCGCTGGTTGCCATCCCTGTGGCAATGGTGATCGGAATGGCCCTGGGATTTCTCTTCTACTAAACCTTAATGAAGAAGATTTTAAAAGACCCGGAAATGGCTACTTTGCTCGCAACATTTTCTTTAGGGGTGATTCTGGAAGAGACCATGAAGCAGATTTTCACAAGCGAGTCGTGGGGCTACAACTGGAGCCTGGGAAAATTGGACCTCGGTGTTACAGTACTCCCATATACGAAGATCCTGGCTTTTGGGGGAAGTATCATCATCGCCCTACTTCTTTATATGTGGTTCAACAAGACACGGGCGGGGATGGCCATGAGGAGTGTGGTGGAGGATGACGAAGGAGCCAGGGTCTGCGGCATCAACGTCGACTGGATTTACGCTCTGAGCTTTTCACTGGGGATCGGCCTGACCGTGACATCCGGCGTGCTTCTTACCATGTTCATTCCCGTGGGAATCAATCCATACATGGGCGGCAGTTATACACTAAAAGCTTTCGTTATTGCTGTGCTTGGCGGGCTTTCTTCGCCCTATGGAGCCTTTTTCGGCGGGCTGGTCTTCGGACTCATA
>DAOVVW010000291.1 GCA_030636965.1 Pseudomonadota bacterium
CTGAACTTACAGCCGTAGGGATACCGGCTGATGACAACCCGGGCAACTTGGCTCTACGCTATAGTTTCCCGGCGGGTAAAGGGGATATTTCACTGTTGGGGGGAAAATCAGCGGGAGAGGGATTGATCGGCGGTGGATTTGCTGGAGATTTTTCGGGGGCAAAAATTTACTTTCATTCGCTCTGGACAGATCCTGACAACGGAAGCTCCTTCACCCAGTTTGTTCTGGGAGCCGAACGATGGGTGGATTCCGTGACCCACATAATGGCGGAAGTTTACCGTAACGGCTGGGGAACCACCGACAGCAATAAATACCCTGCCCTCCTGCTTTCCGAGCGTTTCCTGGACGGCAGGGTCCTCACGCTGGGCAGATGGAATGCCGCCGGACAGATATCTCGACTGCTCAGCCCGCTCCTTACAGGTCATGCGGCCCTTTTTTATAATATTAATGACGGCAGTACTCTGGTCAGGGTCGACGGCGGTTATTCCCTTTCTGACAATGCCGATTTGAGAAGCGGTTTTTTTCTGGGGTTAGGCGACCGAAAACAGGGATCAGTTGTAAAAAGCGAGTACGGCTCAGTACCTCTTGGTCTTTTCTGGGAGATGATCGTTAATTTCTAGTTGAAACTGGGCTTGAACCACAGAGAACACAGAGAGCACAGAGGAAGGCTTTAAACCTGGTTTTCACCACGGAGGCACGGAGAAAAACAAAAGCTGGGGTTGGGGTTATCTGGAGAGATAAGAACCTGTAACGCAAGGGGCCGCCAGTCTTCGTTACGCAATTAGCGTAACTTCGCCCCGGTAGGCAGGCCGCCCATCCGGGCGGATCGCAGAGGGCCGCAGATAAAATACCCGGGCTTGGGTTTACCACGGAGGCACCCTTCGGGTGAGTGCGTAGGGCGTGGTTGATATGTATCGGAGTAACGGCGATTTTGATAGGCAAGAGGCAGAAGGCAGGAGTAGGGAAGTAGAACATTAGAGCGTTGGAACTTAATTCATGGGCTCTGAGCTTTGGGCTTCGTTCCCCTAATCAACAATCACTAATTACTCATCACGCATTACGCATCACGATCTTGGATTTTGGACTTTGGATCTTGGATTATTTCACTTGGAACCTGGATCACAATAACGTTGAACGTTAAACATTGAACGTTAAACCAGTTTTACACTAGTTGTATTCTCGGCATCGTAACCGTAAAGACACTCCCCTCGCCCAGGGTGCTCTCGACATTAATATCACCGCCGTGAAGATTTACGATCTCTTTAACTATTGCCAGTCCGATCCCGGAACCGCTCCTGATGGTGTCTATCGCTGTCCTCGTTCTGTAGAACATGTCAAAAATATAGATAATATCCTCCTCCCCTATCCCGATCCCGGTATCAGTCACGATAATGACGATGTTCTCATCTTCTTCCCTTGCCTGGAAGGTGACACGCCCGCCTTCGGGAGTATATTTGATGGCGTTTGACAGGAGATTCTGAACAACCTGGTGAAATCTGTATCGATCCACCTCGATGGGGGAGAGGGTTTTCTGGATATCTGTGTGAAGAACGACACCCTTCTGGACAGAGGCGCTCATGGTTTCATCCACCAGCTGACCCAATTCTTTAACCGGGTCGATGGGTGTGAAGTTCAGCTTTATTTTGCCGGCATCCAGCTTTGAAAGGTCAAGGATCTCGTCAACGAGCTTTTCGAGTTTCCATGAGTTTACCACAGCCACTTCAATTGCTTTTTTGAACTCCTCGTCAAGATCTCCTGAATATTCATCCTTTATCAGGAAGAGGGCTCCTTTGACCACAGTAAGGGGATCCCTGAGTTCATGGGATATCATGGAGAGGAAACGCTTTTTGGTGTCAAGAGCCTCAGTCAGTTCACTTGTTCGATCATGGGTTTCGTTGAGCAGCTTATTGTTCAATATTATCTCACCAAGGTGATGCCCCAGCATTCTAAACAGGTCAAGTCCCACATCGGAAAACCTGCGTGGAGCAAGGCTGACCACACCTATCACACCAAGGATCCGTGTTTCAGTAATGAGAGGGAAGAAGGCTGCCGAAGCGACGCCGCTCCTTCGCAGGGTCTGGATGAACTGATCGGGCATAGCCTCGGTATGTTCAAGAACCAGCGGTTCTTCAGTTGCAAGCACCCTGCTCAGAATCGTCTCCGTTATATCCAGATCAGCCGGTAGCAGATCCATATCCTCCGGCAGTTTCCACTTGTGGTTCACTCGTATGGTCTCTTGGTCGTCTGCCAGGTACATGAAGCCACCGTCAAGCTCCATCATATCAATTACCCGCAGGAGAAGCTCTTTCCACAACAACTTCGGGTCCTGTCTGACCGGAAGCTTTTCAGTAATAGCATTGATCGCGTTAAGGACCCGGCCTCTTGCAACAACAACGCTCTCCTTGCCTGCATATACCGAAATTGAAAGTAGTATTAAATAACCAACAGGAATGAGGATCTCTACAAACTCATCATAGGGCTCTATAACAGCACCGACACTGGTCCGCTCCAGGATGTTCAGGACTAAATAGATCATAAAAACAGCTATGAGAAACCCCATGGCTGCCCTGAAAGCATGCAACCTCGCGTCCAGATCCCGGGTGAGCACAAACAGTACGTAAAGCAGTGAGGCGATTGCCAAGAGATCCATGAAGGA
>DAOVVW010000193.1 GCA_030636965.1 Pseudomonadota bacterium
ATCCAGCATTTTCATCTTTTTGAACTCATCTTCAGAATATCCATATTGATCGCAGGCCGCTTCATTCGCAGCAAGGAACGTATATTTCTCTGGATCTCCGGTCTCCACATCAAGGATAAATACTGGAAGGGGATTTTTCCCAATGAGTGCGTTAAATTGCTCCTTGTCCACCGAGGGGAAGTGCTCTCTCATGTCATCATTAAATTTACGTTTGCTCATCGATCTACCTTTCGTCTTAATGGATTACTTTTTCTTGGAGCGCTCATCAAATGTATGGTGGATATAATAAAACATTCTGTTGCTATTGGGAAAACCTGTTTTTACCCAAGGCGGTTGATGGTGTTTGCCATGGTCGATGAAATTGTTATTGACAGGTGAATAACTATAGTTTAAATAGATTATTCTATTTAAACCATTCTGTCTGAAGGGGAGGGGAGATAGTGGAGACTGAAATAATACTTCTCGGGATACTCTACGATGATGATTTCTACGGATACGAGATAATGAAGATCGTGAAAAGAGTCATGATCCACATATCCCAGATCAGCACCGGAACACTCTACTACAAACTCAAGAATCTTGAAAAAAAGGGATTGGTGGTTTCCCGGGAGGAACAGGAGGGCAACAGGCCGAAGAGATTCAGATATTCCATAACAGATGCTGGCCGGGAAACATTCCTGGAACTTGCTATTGAGAATATAGAAAAGTCACACAGGGCTTACTGGCCGCTCATGCCCAGTATATTCTTCTCCCATCTTCTGCCAATCCAGGAAGTGACTGAAAGCCTTCGTGATAGGGCCAGGAAGAAGTCCTTGGAGCTCCAAATCCTGAAAGAGACACACGGGTACATAATCAAGAACCCCTATCCCTTCCACACCGCCATGATAGCCAAGCACGGCATAATGCACCTCGAAACAGATATAGCCTGGCTTAACGAACTGGCTGATATGATGGAAGATCAGGGATCGGACCTTGATAACCTGCACATCACAAGCAGAGAGTGGGAAAACTATCTGGAGGCGGCTCCCACCTTTTTTGAGGACTAAATATGATGGACTTCTTGCAAAGTCATTGTTGTTTTTATGGTCGTAAAAGCCATGAATAGGCTTTTTACGACACTAACAACATTAACAAAGCGCAAATTAACCAGCTTCACCCTGCTGCTGGTGCTGCTGTCAATAGCAGCTCTGCCTGCAGCTGTGGGTGCAACAGGCGAGGAAGTAACCCTCACCCTGGCCGAAGTGATAGATACTGCCCTTAAAAACAGCCTGGATCTGTCCAATGCCGAGCTGGATGTAGCAAAGGCCGAACAGGATCGCCTCATTGCAGGCCGCCAGCGGCTTCCTGAAGTTACATTCAACACCACTTATACTCGCATGGACCAGGGCAGCTCCGGATTATCAGCGATTCCTGGATTTACCCTGCCCGGGACCGAGGCGGACCTGTCAGTTTCGGCTCAGGTTCCACTCTATACCGGTGGTCGAATATCGAGCGGATACAGGCAGGCATCTCTTGGTTACGATCTCTCCATAGAATCCAGACGCGCAGCCCTGGGAGATCTTTTCAGAGATGTGACTATATCCTTTTACGGGATCCTGTCGGCCGGGGAGCAGATCAATATTACTGAGGAAGCCCTCAGGGTAAGCCGCCAGCACCTGAGGGACGTTAACTTACTGCTAAAGCAGGGCATAGTTGCCAGAATAGACCAGGTCCGCAGTGAACTTGATGTTGCTGAAAGAGAAAAGGACGTTGCTGGTGCCGTGACCAGGTTGACAGTAACATCTGAACAGCTTTCTGCCGTGCTTTTTCCGGACAGGTTTCTAAGTTTGGCGGTAAAAGGAGAGTTTTATGAACCGGCCGCAACCCCGTCTCTTGCGGACTGGTTTGATATTGCTATGAAGCACTCCCCTGAGATCAGATCCGCCCATCTTGGCCTGAGGCTGGCAGAGGCCGGGGTTGACCTCGCAAGGGCAGACGACAACGCAACCCTGGCGTTATTCGGGCAGTACGGAGCCAAAGATGAGGATTTCACAACTGCGGAAGACGCCCGATACTGGAATGCCGGTGTTTCTTTCTCAAGGCCCCTATATCTGGGAGGACGAAACAGGGCAGCTGTAAAAAAAGAGGCCGATTCCGTGCAGCAGGCAAAGAATAATGTTGTGATGGCTGAGCGGAATATCCGAGCGGGCATTGTAGAAATAATTGAAAATATAAGGCTTTCCGCAAGCGAGTTCTCTGCTGCCATGAAGGCTATCGAGGCAGGTGAGGAAAACCTGCGTATAACCAGGCTGAAATATAAACAGGGCCTTATAGCTAACACCGACGTGATAGACGCGCAACTTGCCCTGACTCGCTCCAGGCTGCTTAGAATTACCGCCCTTCAAGGATATCACACGAACAGGACAAGATTGCTGCGTACTGCAGGTGTATCTGAGGAGATCCAATGAAAACCGAAAGGAATGGCATCCTCGCCGCTGTAAAAAAGAGGAAAAACGCTCTTGCCGCTGTGATCCTCATCCTGTTGCTGGTTTTGGGAGCAGTTCTTGCCAGAACCGGGATAAAGCGCTCAAAGCAGGCGGAGGTCGCCCAAAAACCAATTGTTCCAGTGACTGCTTTTATTCTTAAGCATGTCGAATACATTGAGGAGATAGAATACACAGGCAAACTGGAGGCTGCTTCAGAGATCATCGTGATAGCAAAGGCCAGCGGAACAATAGTTAAAGATCTGATAGACGAAGGTGACCGGGTCGAGAAAGGTCAGGCTCTGTGCAGGATTGAAGATGATTCATACAGGTTCGGCATGGAGCAGGCCAAAGCTGCCCTTGATCTGGCGAGAGAACGTCAACAAGAAGCAAAAAGCGCACTGAAAAAAGCCCAAGCTGATGCTGATAGATTTGCTGAGCTGTACAGGGAAGGGGCTGTCTCCCTCAGTCAGAAGGAATCGGCAGACCTCGCTCTTGCCACCGCAAGCACCCGTGCATCAGATGCGTCGGTCAGGCAGGCACAAGCAGCATATAACCTGGCCAAAGATGCCTGGGAAAACACCGTAGTTCGCGCTCCAATATCGGGGATTGTTGCTTCCAAGAGTGGATTCGCCGGAGATACGGTCAGTGTGGGAACGCCGGTCTGTGAAATTGTGGACCTTTCCTCCTTCAAAATTCATCTGGGAATCTCCGGGGCCGATGTCATGCATATTAATAAGGGAGACTCAGCCTCCGTTAAAACCAGTCCGAGAGTGGGTAAATTCGAAGCCTTGGTCGAGGATGTTGGCGTCAAGGCCAATGAACGCACGGGTACTTTTCCGGTAATACTGCGGATGTCCAATCCGGGGCAGGAAAAACCTTCAGCCCAACTGCGCGCTGGTATGGACGTCAAAGTCCGGTTCGTAAAGGTAAAATTGTCAAATGCACTTGTGATCCCCACTTCCGCATTGCTCCAGGAGATGGGTTCTTCAGCGGTTTTCGTGGCGGATGGCGAAGTCGCTGTGAGAAAGGTGGTCGTTACTGGCCCGTCCAACGAGATGAGTACGGTTATACCCGGAGGACTCAGGGAGGGAGAACTTGTTATCATAGTAGGCCAGCACCGCCTTAGGACCGGCGATAAATTGGAGATGGCTGTTGAGCAATAAACGGATCCCGTCAATGTGGCTGGTTGACTTCGCTCTCAGCCAGCCTGTACTTGCAAACCTCACCTTTATCATCCTG
>DAOVVW010000152.1 GCA_030636965.1 Pseudomonadota bacterium
ATCCATCCCAAGTTCCTTCATGGCTTTTATAAGTGCATAGTAGGAATTTCTGTGTGGGCAGCCGGCGCAGAAAGTCAGAAGTCTTTTGACCTTCATCGCCTCGATACGCTCATCAAGACCCAGACCCTGACAGGGTTCAAGTTTCCTTTTGAGTACTGTCGAGAGGGCCTCACGGACCTGGTCGGGGGACAGGTCCCCAACCCTCGAGAGTAGTCCATCATCCTTGCCGTAGATTCTCGGCGATGTCTGCATCCTGGTAGCTTCTGACCTTACTACCATTTCGATAATGGGCTCCAACTCCTCCAGGACCAAAACGCTTTTGACAGATCCCAGGAGACGGGCTACCTTTTCACCCGGCACCGGATGAGCGGTGGAGACCTTTAGCCGTGTAAGGTCAAGATCGTGCTTTTCCAGGACTTCCATCAGGTAGTCCCATGCCAGGGATGAAGCTACAATCCCGACTTCACTCCCTGTTTCGGTAAGCACGTTCAGGTGGTCCGCAATTCGGGAAGCCCGGTCAACCCTCTGGAGAGCATCACGGTGTTGTTGAAGACATCTTATTGACCCGGCTTTGGTGTACTTATCTATATCGAAAGTGAAGTGCGCCTTCTGCTTCAGTCTCCTGATCTCGCCCAGCTTCACCTTTCCGAAAGTGTATGAGAGTACAGTCGTACTCCGGAGGAATACCGGTCCTCCTATCTTTTCAGAAAGACTGAAGGCAAATCTTGTAAAATCAAGCAATTCCTGGGGATTGGCGGGTACAAGCATGGGTGCTGAGGAAAGCATGGCATAGTACCTGGAATCCTGTTCCACCATGCCGTAATAAACGTTCGGATCATCACCGACATAGATCACAAGGCCGCCGACTGTGCCTGATGAAGCAACAGACAGGACAGTATCGGAGGCGACATTCAGACCCGACATTTTCATGGTGACCATTGTACGGAGACCAGCCCACGAATGGCCTGTGGCAATATCCATTGCCACCTTTTCATTAATAGCCCAACTGGCCTTCAAACCTGCTTTTTCGCGCTTCAGGATCTCTATCACAGGTGAGGTGGGAGTTCCGGGATAACCGGTTACCATAGAAACGCCCGCCTCAATACATGCGCGGGCTATCGCTTCGTTCCCGGCCAGGAGAAATTCCTTACCGGGGCTGTCGATCAGTATCGGAGATTTCATCTAACGCTGTTCATTCCCTTGTTGAAAATATGATGATTCATTGATGTATGTTTAATTTTTATTTCTCGTTGGACTTTGGACATTGGACGTTGGACGGACTCAATTACCTCAGCATCGCGGAAATTTCCTTAAATTCCGGAGTTCCTGCCTTGCCAAGGATCTGAAACGCCGCCGCCTCAGACGATGTAATGATAGCACCTGCTTTCTCCATGAAACCAAGAGCCCGATCACGATTGCCATCAACACGTGAACAGACAGCATCCCATGGCACATGGACGTTATAGCCCATTTCGAGGAGGTCAACGGCAGTCTGGAGTACACAGATGTGGGACTCCATACCTGTGAGAATCACATTTTTTCGACCGGCAGCATTTATGGCTTTAATGAAGTTATCCTCCTGGCAACACGAAAAATCGATCTTCTCAACGGACTCTGTACCTTTAAGGTTATCAGCGAGGGCCTCTACTGTTGGCCCCAGGCCCTTTGTATACTGTTGCGTGAGCACTATCGGCATATCCATCAGGTTAGCAAGCTTTATAAGAACATTGATGCTTCCTTCTACCTGTTCTCTTCTCTCCATGACTCTGGCCAACCTTTCCTGAACATCGACGATAAGCAGGAAAGTGTCCTTTGCTTTCAACTTCATTTTATCAATCATGATCTTCCTTTCAGCAATATCTATCTTCATCAACTATAATAACCTCTTAAAAAGTCCATCAATGGGCGCGTTGATGACTTTTTACAAGTCATCAACTATCAAGGTTATTCAGGGACTCGTAACCCAACTGGCTCGAAATCTCTGCAGCTGCCCTTCTGAGGAGAGGAACGTATTCTTTTTTTATCCTGTCCATACTCAGTCTTACAGAGGGCGCCGAGATTGAAAGTGCTCCAACTACTTTTCTTGTGTAGTCAAAAACAGGCGCTCCGACACAGCGGACACCTTCATCCCATTCTTCGTCATCAATAGCGTAGCCCAACTCTTTTATGAGCCCGAGATGATCCAGGATCTTGTCCCTGTCGATGATCGTCCTGGGCGTGAAGCTCTCCAGTTTCTTCTTGGTTAGCACACCCATAATATTTTCCATGGATTCGTAGGCCAGTTGAACCTTGCCGATAGCCGAGCAGTAGGTCGGCACCCTGCAACCAACCCTGGACAGGACCCTTACAGTGTGGCTTGACTCCACAACATCCAGATAGAATGCGAACTTATCCTTCAGGATCCCAATATATATGTTCTCATTGATCTCCTTGTTTAGTTCTTCCATCACTGGACGGGCAACTCTCAACAGCCCCGCATGACGTATATATGTCTGGCCAAGCTCCAGTGTCTTCAGACCGAGACGGTAATTGTCATTTGACTGATTCTGCTCAACGTAACCTCTGTTGGTGAGCGTTGCCAGTATTCTGAAGATGTTGTTCTTGTGAAGCTTCAGACGACGGCTTAGTTCAGTTATTCCAAGTTCGTCCTCTTCACCGTGAAAAGCTTCAAGAACATCCAGGGCGTGGTCAACAGACTGAATAATATAGTCTGATTTCTTACGCTTCGTCTGGGTCATTTATTACCTCCAGATCTTTCCATTTACCAATATCATATTGTTCGTTGTTGGTTATCGAGATTCGAAAGTCGATATTCGAAATTCGTGACACCAGCCTAAATATTCGTTAGATGATGGATACTAAACGTAATTGTGCCTGATTTCGAATTTCCAATTTCGATTCTCGAGCAACTGAGCACTAACAACTTGCAACCAACAACTTAATCGAAGTTGACATGACACCCGACCAGAATGACAAGGAATTGTATTGATGAGAGGGAGATAAGTCAAGGGTGCTGCTTTGGTATGTTTAAGAAAGCAGCAGTAGTCAGAATTCAGGGGTCAGGAGTCAGAATGCAGTTCAAAAAAAAGTTATACATTATAAGTAGTTACTATTCTGGATTCTGGCTTCTGTTTACTGGGACGCTGTTGATTTGTCCATCAGTCAACCGATCGGCCTATTTCGTAGCCCATTTTCCTGGACGCATCAGTCGCGTGGCGCATAACTGCGGGAATTATCTCTTTTTCAATGCGCTTTTCGGACATCCTTTCGGACGGACCGCTTACAGACAGTGTTCCCTGGATCTTTCCATAATAATCACGTATCGGGGCGGCAACACATCTGAGACCCAGGGTCCATTCCTCCAGGTCCACAGCGTAACCGTCTTTACCTACCTTTTTAAGATTCTTTTTCAGGCGTCGTTTGTCGGTGATCGTGTTCGGGGTCATCTTATCAAGCTGCAGGTTCTTGAGAATAAATTCCGACTGCTCTTCCTCTGAAAAAGCCAGAAAAACTTTCCCTGTTGCAGTACAGTGAGGTGACACCCTTGTCCCCAGTCGGGAAATGACCTGGATCGTCTGGTCTGCTATTACCTCATCAAGATAGAAAACATAATCGCCCCTCAGAACCGCCAGATAGGCATTCTCCTTCAGTTCATCGGAAAGGGTAACCATTTCAGTATTAGCAACCGAAAGGAGGCTGACATGTCTCAGGTAGGCCTGGCCGGATTCTAAAGCCTTCAGGCCGAGCCTGTAGTTCCCGGTCCTTGAATTCTGCTCTATGTAGCCGCGGCTCTCCAATGTAGCGAGAATCCTGAATACGTTGTTTTTATGGAGGTTGAGGATCTTGGCCAGTTGGGTGACACCCAGTTCCGGCTCGTTAACGCGGAATGCTTCCAGGACATCCAGGGCGTGGTCAACGGAATGAATAATATAATCGCTTTTCTTCCTCTTAACCATTATCCGCTTTCCACCGAAAAAACCGCCGCTTACTAACCGATTACCCGCGGGGACCCTTGAATTCTGGATGATAATTGATGGACTCGCAAAATGGCTCAAAGAGACTTTTTACGAGGTTATCATAATAGTACCAATACCATTAAACACCGGGAGTGCCCCTCCAGGAGGGGGGGCAAGCTAGAAGGACACCCCCTTCTTCCCATCGCTGGGAAACCTCTATTCTTAAACCCTGA
>DAOVVW010000284.1 GCA_030636965.1 Pseudomonadota bacterium
AAAGAACCGGAAGATCTCTCTTGACATGTTTTCCTTCTGGATTCTGGATTCTGAATTCTGGCTTCTGCCTTTACTTCCATTGACACCGAAAAATAACCGATGGTATATTGCATACTTCTCCGGGAGGGGCGTGTGCGAGACAAAGCCGAAGCAGTACAGGTCAAATGTCCCATCTGCGATCACACCGAAATCATTTACATTCCAAAGGAAGAGATTCCTCGGTGTCCCATCCACGACGTGCTGATGATCATCCGCGAACTTCTGGATGAAGGAAAATCCTACTGATGTCGGATCATTTTCGTTGATACCGGCATTTAATTTGGACAATTAAAAAGGAGGAAACATGAAACGTCTTACCATTATCACTGTTGTTGTTCTGTCAGCCTGCCTGGTGGCCCTTCCGGCGTTCGCGGCCGACACCAACCTCGCGGCAAAATCCACGCTCCAGTCCATCCTGAAATCAGGCAAGCTCCGGGTAGGTATGGAACCCGGTTACCTGCCCTTCGAGATGCAGGACAAGCAGAGCAAAATCGTCGGATTTGACGTCGACATGGCCAAGCTCATGGCCAAGGAGATGGGCGTTAAACTGGAGTTGGTTCCCACGGCATGGGACGGTATCATCGGCTCTCTCATCACCAACAAGTTCGATATCATCATGAGCGGCATGACCGTCACTCAGCAGCGGAACCTGAAGGTCAACTTCGCCGACCCCTATATCATCGTCGGCCAGACAATCCTCATAAGCAAAAAGCTTGAGGGTACAATCAAAAGCTACAAGGACCTCAACAATAAGAAGTACACTGTTACCTCCAAGCTCGGCACCACCGGCGAGCAGGCTGTGAAAAAGCACATTCCCCGCGCCAATTACAAGAGCTATGAGACCGAGCCCGAAGCAGCCCTCGAGGTGATCAACGGAAGGGCCGACGCTTTTGTCTACGATCTCCCCTACTGCGTCGTCTTCTACGCACAGAAGGGCGCCGGCAAACTGGTTTTCCTGGATAAACCCTTCACTTTCGAGCCCTTGGGCTGGGCGCTCAAGCAGGGCGATCCCGATTTCCTGAACTGGGTCAACAACTTCCTTGCCCAGGCCAAGGGAGACGGCAGCTACGACAAGATCTATAATAAGTGGATCACCGGTACCGACTGGATCAAGGACGTTCAGTAAAAAGGCCATTCAAAAATCATGTGTTCCGGGGGGCTGACGTAGCCCCCCGTACCATATTTAGACAATATAGATAATCTCGCAAAATTGCGGAGAGAGTTATTGGATACTTTTAAAGATCTCTTTCATAAAGAGCGATTCCGCCGCTCACTATCCTGGATTGCCCTTTTCCTTATCCTCTTCGGCCTCGTCGCGGGTACGGTCCACACCACCAACAAGGTCGACTACATCTGGCGATGGGAACAGATCCCGAAGTATATCCTCTTCAAGGAGACCATCGAGGTCACGGTTGAAGAGGACGCGACTGTTACCGAACTGGAAAAGGACGGAGCCGACACCGGAATCGTGGCTGTCAACTCCTTCGATGAGGAGCAGTACTACGTTGTTCCAAACAAAATGTTATCAGTTGGGATCGGCGACGAGATCGAACGCGGTCAGGTCCTGGCGGAAGGTAAAGTATGGAGACGGGGCCTGCTTTTGACCGGACTCATCCTCACCCTGGAGATCTCGGCCCTTTCCATTATATTGGGTGTTATCATCGGTCTGATCACAGGACTTGCCAGGCTTTCATCCAGTCCCGCGCCCAAATGGCTGGCCATCGGGTACATCGAACTTATCCGAGGTACCCCTCTTCTCGTTCAGATCTACATATTCTATTTTTTCATCGGGCAGGTTTTCAGGCTGTCCAACTTCATGGCCGGTGTCCTGGCGCTCTCCTTTTTCGCGGGCGCGTACATCGCCGAGATCATCCGAGCCGGTATCCAGTCGATCCACAGGGGACAGATGGAAGCGGCCCGATCCCTGGGAATGAACTATCCCCAGGCCATGCGTTATATTATCCTTCCCCAGGCGTTCAAGCGGATCCTGCCTCCTCTGGCAGGACAGTTCATCTCCCTTATCAAGGATTCCTCACTGGTGGGAGTTATCGCCCTTGTGGAGCTCACGAGAGCCGGACGGGAGATCGGCACGAGCACCTTCAATTACTTCGAGGTCTTCTTCACTGTGGCCGTCCTGTACCTTGTCCTGACCTTCAGCCTGTCCATGGTCGTCCAGTACCTGGAAAGGAGGTTCGCAGCCAGTGATTGATGTCAGCGGCATTTACAAAACCTTCTATTCCCGCCACAAAGTCGACGCATTGGTCGATGTATCACTTCATGTCGAAAAGGGAGAGGTCGTCGTTATCTGCGGTCCCTCGGGTTCGGGAAAAAGCACGCTACTGCGCTGCCTGAACCACCTTGAGACCATCGATCGTGGTGAGATCATCATCGACACGATCCAGCTCACCCATTCCCGCACCAATATTAATAGGGTGCGCGCCGAGATCGGCATGGTCTTTCAGAGCTTCAACCTCTTCCCACACATGACGGTTCTGGAAAATGTCAGCATCGCCCAGGTAAAGGTGCGCAAAAGGTCCCGGCAGAAATCCCACGAGATAGCCATGCAGCTGATTGAAAAGGTCGGTATCCCAGAAAAGGCCAATTCCTACCCGTCACAGCTTTCCGGAGGACAGCAGCAGAGGGTGGCCATAGCAAGAGCCCTT
>DAOVVW010000064.1 GCA_030636965.1 Pseudomonadota bacterium
CAGAACAGAACTCGCCTTCAGGTTTGCAGAGGGGCAGGGGGATCTCAGAGGACGAATAAGGATGGACGAGGGTACTTTTCAGCGTGAGATAGATATAGACAATCTCCTGGCTCTCTTAAGAGACAAGAACGTGTTTTCCACCGATGAAGAACGGGTCCAGGAGGGTAAGGGAAGCTGGCTATCCCTGGATATTGAGATGGAAATGGTAAACCCCCTTGATGTAGATATCAAGCTTCTTCGAGGTGAGGCAACAGGTGCTCTGCGTCTTTATGGAACTGCGGCAAGGCCGGTAATGGCCGGGCGTCTCGAGATGAACAACGGGGTGATTATCTACCGCGGTCATAACTTCGACGTTACCCAGGGGTCTGTGGGTTTTTTCAATCCACAAAAGATCGAGCCTAATTTCGAATTTACGGCCAAGACCAATGTGTCCGGATTCGATCGAAATGGTGTGGTCAGAGATTATGTCGTGGAACTTGTCGCAACAGGTATTCCGTCCAAGTTCAAACTGGAGCTGTACTCCAACCCGAGCCTCAACCAGATTGACATAATCTCCCTTCTGACATGGGGTGTGGTGGGAGAGGATGCGTTTGGAGGTAGTAGCAACGTGACCGCTGTGGAAGCAACGCTTCTTCTCACAAAAGAACTCAGGGGTAAATTTGAGAGCGAAGTGGAGAGGATCGTAGGCTTTGACCGCTTTGTAATAGACCCAACAGCTGTTTCATCAACAGGCGAGCGGCAGCCGAGGATCCAGGTGGACAAGAAACTGAGCGACAGGCTGTCCCTCACAATGACAACTCCCATTATAGCGGGGGAGGGTCAGGAAGTACTGCTCAGATACAAGGTTTCCGATATCATCTCCCTTGTAGGCGAGCAACAAAGTGAAGGGGAGTTCGGTCTGGACCTGGATTTCCAATTCGAGATTCCGTGATGAGAAGGATCCTTCTCTTTTCTATAGTCATATCTCTCGCCATTGGTGTAGGTACGCTCTGGGCAGAGGTGATGAAACCTCTTCTTGATCTCTCCGGAGTGCCCATAGTAACCCTCGATTTTGAAGGTGCCGAGATCTCAAAGGATGAATTTTCTGCACTCCTTTCCATGTCAGTAGGAGATCCCCTCGTGCCGGCCAGGGTAAGTGAGAGTGTTGTCAATCTGTACAGAAGCGGCCGTTTCCAGAGTGTTTCTGTTTTTGCAAGGCAAGTTCAAGGTGGCGTAAAGATCCTGTTCCGCCTGCAGCACAAGAGATGGCTTGGACAGGTTCGCTTTGAGGGAAATCTCAGTTTGTCCAATGGTGATCTGACCAGGAAGATCCTTCTGAGGCGTGACGAAGAGGTCAATTTAGAAGACCTTGAGAAGAATAGAAAGATGATCGAGAATTATTATGCGTACAGGGGATTTACACAAGCTCAGATCGCGTACCGCACTGAGGCGGATGAGCTGCACAGGATCAATCTCGTTTTCCAGATTATTGAAGGACTACAATCACGAGTCAGGGAAATTCTTCTGCAGGGAAATATGAAAATTTCGCGGTTTCGGTTTCTCAATCTCCTGTCGACAAGGCTCGGCGGAAAGTTCGACGGGCGACGATCAGACCGGGATAGGGAGAAGATATCCCGATATCTGGAAAAGAAGGGCTACTACTTTGCCGAGGTCGATTATTCCATGAAGCGTATCCCGGGTGAGGAGGTTGGAGTAGCCGTAACAGTTTCTGTAGATACAGGCCCTCATTATCTGCTCAACGTCAGAACAAGAGGCGACCACAAGACGAAAAAACTGAATAAGTGGGTGCGGGAGGCCTTTATGGATGAGAAAACCCGGAAGGCTGCCATGGAGGTCTCCGCCGCGAGGATACGCGATTATTTCCTTGATTTCGGCTATCCCTTCGTATCTATGGAGTGGAGCAATGAGAGTGATGAGGCCAATGAGGGTGATGAGGCAGGTGATGTTAATCTCACACTCACCATCGATGAAGGCTGGTTCTCGAAGGTGGGCGAAATATCAGTAACTGGTGTTGAGGCGCTCACAGTACAGGATATTGGAAACACCCTTGGAATCTTAACGGGTGAACCCTTTGTCAGGTCCAGGCTGGAAGCCGGAATTGAAAATCTTGAAGGCATGTACAGGGAGCGCGGCTATCTGTCCGCTGATGTCAGTCTTGAACCGCTCAACTTTCTGCCTTCGGATAGCGAAAGGACGGTGCCCATCGGGATAGTGGTAAAAGAGGGGATCCAGACCACGATTGGCAGCATAAGGATCAACGGAGGTATGTATCATGAAACAGAGGTCAGGGACATTATGGGACTGCATGTCGGCGACCCGTTCGTTCCGGAGAACCTGGTCAGAGGCAGAGAGGCACTCCTTGACAGGTTTTCGCAAGATGCTTACCTGTATGGTACGGTTGCGGTTAACGAACCCCTGGTGAGCGGTAGCCGCAGGGTAGATATTGTGGTGGGCCTCAGCGAGGGTCCGTTGGTACACCTGGGTTCAGTTGTGATAATCGGAAACAGTGAGGTAAACACCAAGATCATCAGGTTAGCTATTGACCTTGACAGGGGCGAGGCACTGACCCTGGAAAAGATCCTGGAGGCTCAGGAGCGAATATACAAGCTGGGAGTGTTTAGTTCTGTAGAGATAAGGCTCGCTGAGCCTGAGGTGGAATCTCAGGTGAAGGATCTCATAGTAAAAGTGAAGGAACGAAAGCGCTATGTTATCGGGCTCAAAGTGGGGTATGGAAACGAAGACCTTCTCAGGGGTGAGTTCTCATTGACCAACCGAAACGTTGCCGACATGGCCAGATCGCTTAAACTGAGGCTCAGAAAGAGCAGCAGGGAGGATCTTGAATCGATCACATACCATCAGCCGTGGTTTTTGAGCAGAAATATAGAGTTTTCCGTTTCCGTTAGCGACATTCGGGAGGAAAGGGAGAGTTTCACCCGCGATACAGAGGCAATATCAGTCAATGTGAAAAGAGAGATCTCTGAAAAGACTACAGCCAGACTGGAATACAGTTTCGAGAGTCTGCAGTTGAGTGATGTTTCCCCCGGCGCTCGACTGTCTCCCGAAGACGAGGGGCAGATTGATGTGGGGGCTATTATCCCGGAGATCATCCACGATAGTCGCGACGATTTTTTCGAACCCACCAGGGGGGTGCTCTCCAACATCAGGCTGGAGATCGCTGCGAAAGCTCTGCTTTCAGAAACGCAGTTCTATAAAGTAGAAGCAGGTTCGCGAAGGTATCTGTCTTTTGGTGATAACCTGATCGTTGCGGCGATCTTACGCCTCGGTGTCGTTAAAAGCTATGGTGATAGCGATGAGGTCATCATAAGCAAACGCTTTTTCCTGGGGGGACAGAACTCTGTGAGAGGATACGCCCTTGACGACCTCGGTCCGAAAGATTCAACCGGTGAACCCATAGGCGGCAATTACATGATCAACTTCAATACGGAGCTGCGCCGTCCCCTGTATCGTTCCATAAAAGGTGTAGTTTTCCTGGATACGGGAAGCCTTTGGCTCGATCAGGCGCCCCATAATGACACAACCTTGAGGGTTTCAGCGGGACTTGGGCTAAGGTGGTCGTCCCCCATCGGACCTCTCAGCCTGGATTACGGGTATAAACTCAATCCTGCTACTGAGGAGGAGGAGAAGTTCAGGATACATGTTTCTATCGGACACGCCTTCTAAGAGCAGTTCAACGTTCAAAGTTCAACGTTTACCAAAACCCCATCAGATATAGATAGAAGGTAGACGTGAGTTGTCGGATAGATAATCTGAGCGTGAGCGAACTTGTATTATAGATGTATTTTAGTACAGGAATTGTTATGTGCGCTTTGATAAGTGGGTTTGGAAAATGACGTTGAACGTTAAACGTTGAACCTTGAACGATAGGGGTTTACCAGGATCAGAAACTATCTCTCAGGCTCAGCACCTGAACCCTCCTCCAGGATCCGCTGGATGCGTTCGAAGGCTACAGATGGGTCGAGACTTTTATCCAGGAAGCCTGAGGCTCCCATATTTTTTACTATCTGTATGTCGTCGTGGCTGTCGTGGACACCGGTCATGACAACGACAGGCGGGAAGGATTCACCCGATTTGGACAGATACTCAAGGACACCGAATCCCGAAAGGCGCGGCATCTGGAGGTCCAGGAGTATGAGCTGGAACGATTCCGGAGAGGCTTCGTACATTTCCAGCGCTTCCTGTCCATCTGCGGCTGTTTTGACTTTGAAACCGTGATTTATGAGAAGATCGGACATCAGAGCCCTGAAAAACTCGGTGTCATCGGCCAGAAGGATGAACTTGTCATCGTCGGAAGGTTTAGCAACAGGTTGGGCCTGGGCGGCGGTTTCTTCCATAAGTTTGTAGTTCTTCCACCCATCCGGCAGGTTTACAGAGATCTTTGTCTGACAGCCGCTGCACTGGATGCGGAACCCCTGTTCGGGGATCTTGTCTGTATCGAAGGTATATTCCTTTGCGCAGAGTGGGCAGATAAGTTTCATAACGTGTTGGAAAATAGCAGGAAGTACCATGATATGTCAATCCAATCATCAAAAAATGGCACATACGACAAAAGGATTTAATGATGTGGTTGATTGACAGTTCTGAGCACTATGGAATAAACTTTCACTATTATGGATACTCATAAACGCTCAACTAGCAGCCTGACGGCTCCTCTTGTCATTGTGATACCGGTTCTACTGTCAGCGGTTATTTTTTTCGCTGCCCCCGTAAAGGCCGTGCACATGCCGTTTCCCGAATGGACGGAGGTTGACAGGATAGTGGCTACTATAAATGGCAATCCGGTACTGTTGAGCGATCTCATGATCGAGCATGAATTTGGGCTGTTGGAACATCCAGAGAGGGAGGCCGATAGTATCGATGACTTGATTGAGCCGTTCCTGAACCGCTTGTTGATCATGGAGGAGATCGGTGAGGTGGGCGGGTTCAGCATATACAAGACCCAGGCGGAAGGGGCATTCAGGGGCTACATGATGACTTTTGGCGGCGACAGCGCCTTCAGAAGCAAAACTGAGGAATGGGGTGCGGAACCTGCAGACATAAAACGGCGACTGACTCGCGCGCTCACGGCTTCTCTGTATACCGAAAGCCGGATCCGGTTCTTTGTGAACATTCTCCCCTCTGATATTGAAGATGCCTACAGGAAAGATCCTGATAGATGGGGAGAGGGTTCTCTTTTTGCCATCTGGAATACAATAAAGGAGACCCTGCAAGGGGAAGCTTTCAAAAGGGAACGGAACCGGTGGCTCGCCAGCCTGAAAACGCGGTATAATCTACACATGATCAATGGTAATAATGGGGAACTCCAGTGAAGTACAACCTGGTTGTCAAAGGAGTATTTTCGGCTGCGCACAGGCTGATGGGAAGCGGCGGCAAGTGCGAAAATATGCACGGTCATAACTTCAGGGTGGAGCTGACAGTGGGCGGTAATGATCTGGGTGATGCCGGTATGCTGATAGACTTTTCGGACTTGAAGGGAATCCTTTCCCGGATCCTGAAAGACCTGGATCACTCCGATCTGAATACACTGGAACCCTTCAGGGAGAAAAGCCCATCATCGGAATCAATTGCTGAATATATATTCGGGCGTGCGGAACTGGATCTCACTGGGTCCAGTGCCGAAGTTATGTCAGTTACAGTTGCGGAGTCGGATACCGCATACGCCACCTATATATCACAGAGAAATGGTCCTGCCTGATGGGCTTTAACAGGATATCAGAAGTGACGTCCAGTGGGTCTGAGGAACAATAGGACCAGAGCGGAACTACTGAGCCGCCCAACAGGGCAGAAGAAAGGTGACGATAAAATGGAAGTGATTGACGGACATGTACACGTCGGAAGGAGACATCTACCTTTGGCCCAGATCAACGAGATCCTTGCCAAGGCTGGTGCGGACAGGGCTGTGATCTTCGCGGATCCGGAAAGCTCGGATATCCCGGATGATAACAGGTACGTACTGGAATCCGTAGAGGTCAGTGACCATATTCCCTACTTTTACATCGGGGGCAACGCCTACAGTACGAATAGGCCGTTTCCGGAACTTCCGGATCCCAAAGATCTTGCGCCTTACA
>DAOVVW010000040.1 GCA_030636965.1 Pseudomonadota bacterium
ACAAAATTCTGACTCCTGACTACTGAATTCTGACTCCCTTTCTACAGCGACAGTCTCCAGCTACAGCAACTATCGTTTTATTCAACTACAGTAACTTTTTCTATAACAACAACATCAACCGGTACATCGCTGAACCCTCCCGCCGAACCGGTCTCGACCCCGCCGATAGCATCAACGACATCCATGCCCTCGATCACCTTGCCGAAGACCGCATAGCCATACCCTTGAGCTGATTTATCCCTGAAATCCAGGAATCCGTTATTCACGAGATTAATGAAAAACTGGCTGGTGGCGCTGTTGACCTGATTTGTCCTCGCCATGGCCAGTGTGCCCTGCAAGTTCTTGAGCCCGTTGACCGCCTCGTTGCTGATAGGACCGCACTTACTGTTGTCTTTCATGGCATTCTTAAACCCGCCGCCCTGGATCATGAAATCGGATATCACTCGATGAAATATAGTCCCGTCGTAGTGACCCTCCTTTACATAAGTCAGAAAATTTTCCACCGTCACCGGAGCCTTTTCCTGATCCAGTTCCGCGACTATGACTCCCTTGCTGGTTTCTATCGTTACTTTCACCTTTTTCCTCCCTTCCTTTTCACAACCGGTATATAGAACCATCATCATTATGAGTAAAACCGAAAATATCGAGGTTGTTTTTGCTCTCATTCAGTCATTTCCTTATTGCTGGCCTTCGGCCAGAGTTTCTAGTTTCTTATTTCTGGTTTCTGGTAATCCAAAAACCCAAACTTCAGCCTTTCTCCGTGTACTCCGTGGTGAACCCAAACCCGAATCTCTGTGTCCTCTGTGACTCTGTGGTGAAAAGCCCGGTTTCCGACTTATCCGTCAACTTACGCCACATCGCCTCTGCCTCATCGCGATCGCTGTCTTCAGGCTCTGAACTATCAACCTCCCTGGCAATGAAGTAATCACAGAAATTACCGGCTTCAGGATCCCTTTCTTTCTCAGCCTGGGGTTCTGTGCACTGTTCGCTCCGAGTATTCCACAATCTGCACTGGACGCAGGAGTGAAGATTGGCGCTACAGTGGGGACATAATTCACGGAAGCCGACCTTATTTTCGATATTCACCTCTTTACTGCAATCGTGGCACTTTATTATCATTTGTAGCCCTTATCCGGTTCCGAGTTTATTGATCCAAAATCCAATGTACAAGATCGTTATGCGTAATGCGTGATGCGTAATGTGTGACAAGTGATTTGTAATTAGTGATTGGTGATTAGTGAAACCAATTTCCAATCTCCATTAACCAATATCTAACGTTCTTCGTCGACACGCCGTTACGCCGATACTCCGTTACGAATACTGGACGTTCAGTGACATCATTCATCCTCACTCAGAACGTCCAGTATTGTATCCGCGTGCTTCACCGACTTGTTGATCCATCTCTCCATCAGTTGCCGGTTCTCATTTTCCGGCAGGGCCTCGGCCTTTTCTTTCCTGTTTTCTTTCCATTGTCTGACATGATGGATCGTGATCCCGGCAGCTACGGACACGTTCAGGCTCTGGGAAAAACCCACGAGAGGTATCACGAAGAGCCCATCAGCCATTCTAATGACTGTCTCACTGGCCCCATTCACTTCATTACCGAAGATCAAAGCTATCTTCCCCGTAAAATCGCAATCACGAAGTGGGACTGACCCTTCTTCGAAGGAACCAGCCAGTATTTTAAACCCCTCTTCTTTTAGCAGCCTGATGCATTCCTCGGCGGTTTCATAATAGTGGATCGTTAACCACCTGTCTGCACCCTGAGTTATATCCTGAAACGGTTTCACCTTTTCGGACTGGGGAATAACGTGAACGTACTGTATACCGAAGGCCTCGCAGGTCCTAAGGACAGCATCAATATTGTGATCCTTGTGGAAGCTGTCTACCACCAGCGTCAGGGACGCGGTCCTCTTGTCAAGCACCTCCTGGAGCCTCTTTTTCCTTTTGGAAAGGATAAACTGTTCCAGATTGTTTTTTCTCTTCACTGATTACCCAATTCTGAATTGTTAGTAACAGAACTATTGATCAATAACTAGCAACTTACATCTGTCCTCATATTCATCCTCTCCCCTGGTGGGAGAGGAACGAGGAGAGGGGGATATTTACCACCCTCCCCCTTCCCCTCCCATCAAGGGAGGGGTGAACATTAACAATCTAATTTCTAATGCTCCAATTTCCAATTTCCAGAATTTGATTTTTGCCTAGTCCTTCTCAATTCCAAGTTTTGTTCACGTTGGACATTGGACCTTGGACATTGGACTGCATTATCACCACTTCATCACCACCATATCACCTTCCGATGCCCCAAGATACTGGGCCACGACATGGCACTTGACGATAAACAGCATGAAGATCCGGCCCTCCTTCGGTAGTTCTGTCAATGTCTCGAAATTGCCCTGCCCCTTGGAGATTACCAGGTCGGCCCGATCCCAGATCTCCCTGAACTCGCTGCTGCATATTGCCGGGACTGTTCCCGGCATTCGTTGGCCTGTATCAATGATCTGCGCATGCTCGTGAATCCCGGCCCTTCTGGCATCCTCTTTTGTAGCGTCGTTTATGATAGCGCCGCCCTTGACAGCATAGTAAAGGCGGCTTTGGTCCAGCATTTCCATAAAGAGGCGGTCGAATACGGTTTCACCTGCATTGTCTCCGATATAGAGCACCTCCCTTGCGAGAACGGATTTCTCAGAAAGTTCCTGGAGGTTATCGATAAATAACGGTCTGGTCATGTAGCCAAGGAGGACTTCCTCCAGATCTATTTCCCCTCTGCTCTTCCCTGTACCGAAATCGATAACATTTCCGGCAATGGCCATTCTGGCTGCTGCCTCAAAGGGGTCGGAGGATGCTATGACCTTTTCCTTCACGGAGGGGAACAGCTTCAGGGCTTTGTCTGTAAAATGGATTTTTTGGGGAAGATATGGGTCGTCGTTTCCACAAATCCGGGCCACGTGGCCGTAAAGACCAACACTTACCTCCGGTGGAGTAAGTTCATCATCCCAGACCTTTTCCAGAATATCCGCCGCCTCGACACAGGCCTTCCTGATAAGGTCAGGATCGTCACATGCCGCACGGGCTGTTAGTTCAATCTGTCTGATCAGGCAGGGCCGGCAATCCGGATGAATTTTCATTTCGCCTTAATTTTCAGTTCATCCCCCAATTGGTTGGTGGTTCAGTATTGATGGCTTCGCAAGAAGTCACCAAAGCGCCCATTGGGGGCGCCCAAATCAATGACTTGCATAGCAAGTCGTTGATTTGAGAGGAAAGCGAAAACGACGCTTTTCGCTTTCCGAGGAGTAAAAAGCAACGGATGGACTTTTTACGACCCTATCAATATTGATGACTTCGTAAAAATCCTTTCGAGCTGTTTTTAGAGGCGGTAGATGGTGCCCCCTCCCCTTAAGTTCCCCTCCCGCCAGGGGAGGGGAGTAAGCGCCGACACTCCGGCACGCCGATACCCCGATACGTATCAAGTCTGGTAAAAGCCCTACTCTTTGGACAGCTCCTGGCGCCGCACGAATATGGCAGATGCCATTCCCTCGTCCACGGCGTACCGACTGAACCCTACATTAAAGACAAAAGACGGGAATCTCCTCTCAAGGTCCACGTCTTCACCGGGAAGAATACCCATAGCCATCAGTTTCTTGAGTTTTTCCGAATCTCCTGAATGAATATACGCGATGACACCTTCCTCGCCGGGACGCAGCTGGCTCATGGGAACTACCGCCTGATCAACGGCTGTTTCCGCCCTGTGGCAGCACTCCCCTATAGGTATGGGCCTGTCATGAGGGCACGTCTTGGGATGTCCCAGAAGCTCGCAGATCTTCTCTTCCAGGTCCGGTTTAATGAGCATATGCTCAAAGCGGCACGCAACGTTTTCCACTTCATCTTCCACAATATCGAAGATGTCGGCAAAAAGCCTTTCGCTGAGGCGGTGTCTGCGGATAGTCATCCTGGCCTCTTCAAATCCTGTGTCCGTCAGACGAACTTCGTTATCCTCCACCTGTACCAGACCTCTTTTCTTCAGGTCTTCCACAGCTTCGGCGGGAGGTCCGGAAAGGCCAATGATGAGTATCTCGTCCACCGGGATGGACTCGCGCCCGCCTTCTTCAAGGCTCGTCCAGAGCACTTCGAGGACCTCGTCCTGTATCTCTTCAGTATGTTTGGTAAGTTCCACGATATCTCCTTTACTAGAGGCTTATTCCCAGCGAGTTCAGCAAAAAGTGTACTATGCCTCCTACCAGAAACGCGAAAGGAAAAACGAACGCAGCTATCACAAGGGCCGTCTTTGTTCCTCTCTCCTTCATCATAACAAGGAATTGGGCAATGCAGGGGAGGAAAAGGGTAAGGGTGATCGTTGCCACTGCTAGCTCATTGCCAGTGAGCAGCCCTCCCTGCTGTATATCGTAAAGTCCGGCAACTCCGTAATCCCGGCGGAAAAACCCGTACAGCAGGGCCTGAGCCGCTTCCGCCGGCAGTCCGATCGCCTTCGTGGGAAATTCCAGGAGCCACAGCGCGAGGTCGAACAGTTTAGTAAGCTTACCCGCCCAGATGATTACCGAAGCCAGCAGAAACAGCGGTAGTATCTCTTTAAAATACCATCGCATACGGGTGGAAGTCTTGACCCAGATGTTGGCCAGCGTGGGCATACGCAGCGGGGGTAGCTCTATAAAGAACTGGGGCTCCTCTCCCGGTAGAAGCCTTGCAGTCAGGTAACCGATCATTAAAAACATTAGTATTGTAACTCCGATCCAGGTCACCAGGACACCGGGCATCTGTGCCGTGAGGGCAAATATAACCCCCAGTTGAGCGGAACAGGGGATAGCCAGGGCCAGGAGGACGGTGGCAATCACGCGCTCCTTTTTGGATTCCAGGGTTCTGGTTACCATGGTCGCCATAGTCCCGCACCCGAAACCCAGGGTCATGGGGATGACGGCCCTTCCGGAAAGGCCTATCTTCTTGAAGATCCTGTCAATGAGAAGGGACAGACGGGGGAGATACCCGCTGTCTTCAACAACGGAAAACAGGAGAAAGTATGCTCCCACTATCGGCAGGATGATCGCCACGGCATATCTCACACCAAGTGTCAGAACACCGTATTCAAAGGCTATCAGGTCCTGCAGCACTTTCCACGGTATTAACTTTTGGGTCGTATCATTTATGAATGGAGTCAGATAGGTCTCGAAGAGATGGCCTTCGAGAAAGTCAACAACTGTTCCTGCGCCGAATACCCCCACGAACTTGTAAAACCCGAAATAGAGCACCAGGGCCAATACCGGAATACCTGTTAATGGGGATATGAGGATCCCGTCGATCTTCTCCCTGATGTTTTTTGCGGTTATCTCGCCGTGCTTTATAATCCCCCCCAGAAGCTGCTCCGACCGGCGTTGTCTCCCCATAGCCAGGTAGTAATTAACCGGATTTTCAAGCTTCCTCTTGAGATTATTTATAAGCTCGAAAACCTCCTGGGCCTTGTCTGACTGGAGGGAGGTAACCACGCCGAGCATGTCTTTATCCTCCTGAAGGACAAGGAGGGCTTCTGACCTGGGTGTAAGGGCGGTTGCCGGCATGAGTTCTGTCAGTTCACGTGCCGCCCTTTCGATAGCAACACCGTAATCGACATGGAGAGTCCTGCCGTTATGCGTGTACCGTGCAATCTCCTGTTTGAGCTCTTTGACTCCCTTTCCCGAAATACTGATGGTGGGAATAACTGGAATACCGAGCCTCTGTGACAGTGTCTCAGTGTCAATGTCAAGACCGGCACCTACGGCCTCATCCATGATATTCAGAACCAGGATCACCGGCAGGCCGGCTTCGATCAGTTGAAGAGTAAAGGTGAGCATTCTCCTGAGGTTCTTTGCTTCGATCACGTGCAGAATGACATCGTAATCCCCCTCCAGAAGGATCTTCCTGGTTACCCTTTCCTCATCTGTAATGGACAGCAGAGTGTACATTCCCGGAGTATCCACCACTGTATATTCGCGTCCGGCCAGCTTCATCCTGCCAGCTGAAAGAGCGACAGTAGTACCGGGATAATTTGATACGGTTGCGTAGGTTTTCGTCAGCCGGTTAAAAAGTGCGCTCTTGCCCACATTGGGGCTCCCAACCATCAGGATCTTGTCCCTGTCACCGCCCCCATCTTCGTCATCCTCATGAAAGCCACCGTGATGATCGTGCCGGAACAGATTTGGAATGAATGAGGCAAGGCGGCTGCCTTTCCTGCCGCCGTGATGTCCCCGACATCCTGTGCAGTCGTGATGTTCAAATTCGTTATTTTTCATTACAGCCCCTCAACATGCTCGAGCCCTTCTCGGAAGATAGTAACCACGTGCTCGTCACTGATGGAGTAAACAACATTTTTTCCCTCTTTCCTGAATTTCACCAGCCTGCTGTTGCGAAGTATTCGGAGTTGATGTGATACAGCTGAATCGGTGAGGTCGAGAGACCGCGCAATATCGTTAACGCAGAGTTCTGATTCTGTAAGGGCCATAAGGATCCTGACCCTCGTCAGATCTCCCAATACCCTGAAGGTTTCAGCAAGTTCGTAAAGGAGATTTTCAGAATCCTCCCGTCCCATTACTCTCTTTAAGTGAGCATTTGTTTTGTCCCTGCCGCCGTCTTTCATATACTACCTCCACCGAAACCGGACACACTGGTCACATATGAATATATGTTCATATGAACGATTGAACATACTTGTTATCAAAAACAAACCGTGATGTCAATGGGAATATTACTGATGTTCTGGGGGTTTAGAGCTGACCCCCTAATAGGTTTTACTCTCCGATGATCTTTACCAGGACTCGCTTACTCCGCCGTCCATCGAACTCACCGTAGAAGACCTGCTCCCAGGGGCCAAGATCGAGGGCCCCTTCGGTTACAGCAACCACAACTTCGCGACCCATGATCGTCCGTTTCAGATGTCCGTCTGCATTGTCTTCACCGTTGTTGTGCCGGTATCTGGAGACGGGCTCATGGGGTGCTAGGCCCTCCAGCCAGTCATCTATGTCCTGGATAAGGCCCCCCTCATCATCGTTTATGTAAACGCTTGCCGTGATGTGCATGGCGTTAACGAGGCACAGTCCCTCCTGAATGCCGCTTCTAGCAACCTGCTCCTGAACCTGAGGAGTGATATTTATATAGCCCCTTCTTTCCGGCGTCTCGAACCATAGAT
>DAOVVW010000298.1 GCA_030636965.1 Pseudomonadota bacterium
CGTTAATATACAACCTTACAAAGGAACTAATAAATGAAATGAAGGACCCTGCTCATAATTGCCGCTTTTCTGATAGGACTCTCACTCCCTGCCCAGCCAGGCTTTAGCGCCCCTGACGACACATACAAGCCCCTCCGTGAGAGCATGGTTAAGTACCAGATCGAGGGTCGGGGGATCAGAGACAGGGCTGTTCTCGATGCAATGAACGAGGTTCCGAGGCACCTTTTCGTTCCCAATAAACTCCGACACCGGGCATACAACGATTATCCGTTGCCCATCGGCCTGGGACAGACCATATCCCAACCCTATATTGTCGCCTTCATGACAGAGCTTTTACAGCTTAACGGAAAGGAAAAGATATTCGAGCTCGGCACCGGCTCCGGATATCAGGCAGCTGTTGCCTCCAGGGTGGCAAAAGAAGTCTTTACTGTTGAGATCTACTCTGAACTGGCAAGATCCGCCGCAAAACGTCTGAAGGCGATAGATTATAAAAACATTCACGTCCGCGACGGAGACGGCTACTACGGATGGGAATCGGAAGCCCCCTTCGATGCTATCATCGTCACTGCCGCCGCCGATCACATCCCCCCACCGTTAATAGAGCAACTTGCTCCCGGCGGGCGGCTTGTCATTCCTCTTGGGGGGCCTTTTTCAGTTCAGCAGCTTATACTCGTTACCAAGGATAGCAAGGGCAGGGTCATGGAAAAACCA
The DNA here is from genome assembly GCA_030636965.1 of Pseudomonadota bacterium. Lineage (GTDB taxonomy): Bacteria > BMS3Abin14 > BMS3Abin14 > BMS3Abin14 > BMS3Abin14 > SZUA-178. Next base: position 712 of record DAOVVW010000298.1, read on the forward strand.
ATAATCCCTGTCCGCTTCGTTCCCCTCCTGGGACATTAGAGGTCGATGCTTCTCGCCTTCTCAGTATTCCTGCTCTCTGCTTCAGTACTGTTTTTCGAGATCGTTCTCATCCGCCTCCTCTCCATGTCCCACTGGCAGCCCTTTGTAACCCTGGCCGTATCAGTAGCGCTTCTCGGGTTCGGCATCAGCGGTACTATACTTTCAAGGGCAAAACACTGGATCTTTCCCAATAGAAAGTTATTCTTTCCTCTTTGTGCCGGGCTTGCCTCCCTGACCTTCCGGCCAGCCGCGTTTCTCGCACAGAAACTGCATATGGAGCCCGGTTTGATAGTCAGGGAACCGTCCCAGTGGCTTAACATCGCCGCATTAGTCGGGATACTCATCGTTCCCTTTATTTTTGCATCCCTTGCCCTTGCCCTGCCCCTTCTGGAGCGAGAGACCGTTGGCAAATACTATGGCTTCAACCTTACAGGGTCCTGTTTGGGGGTCGTTTTATCCCTCTGGGCAATGACTGCACTTTCACCCTCCCGTCTCCCTCAGGGGGCAGCGATCCTGGCAGCTGTAGCTTTTGTACTGTCGCTACTGCACTACTATAGATTTTCCGTACCGATCCTTGTCCTAACCGCCTGTATCCTGGCGTCGGCGTGGATGAGCCCCATCGGCCCCGTACAGTTCGGGCAGTACAAGGACATATCATATACCCTGCGCCTGCCTGACTCAGAAATTGTCCAGGAGAAATGGGGTATTTCCGGGAAGCTCCAGATCGTTACAGCTCCGTCCATCAGATCAGCCTCAGGGCTCTCTACCGAATTTCATGACAAACTACCCCGTCAGGCTGCGCTATATAGAGACGGTGACAGGATAGGGACCCTGATACTGTCGGAAAGAGAACATGAGGATACACAGTACCTGACATGGCAGACAGCTTCAGTTCCCTATACCCTTCCCTCCATGGGCTCATCAGTTGCGATTGTTGGATTTGACGGCGGTGAGGAGATAGCAAGAGCAAGGATCAGCGGCGCTTCTCGTATTACTGTAATTGAGCCAGACGGGACACTTGTTAAGGCAGTTAATGAATCCGATCTTTTTAGACCCTGGATATTCCAGACCGGTGTCACAGAGCTCATCAGTGACAGAGCAAGGCCTTACTTTGCATCAAACAGGCATTCCTTCGACGCGGTTATTTTTCACCTGTCCCGGAACCTGGCGTCAGCTGCCGCGGGCTTTGCTGGAACTTCGGAGGATTACAGCATCACTGTGGAAGGGATAAGGGCGGCCTTAAATTCAATTGTTCCGAAGGGTATTATCTCAATTACCGGCTGGAACCATGCACCTCCCACGGGACGCTGGAAGGTGCTGGCTATTCTGGAACAGATCCCTGCACTTTACGATGGCAGCTTTTCCGGCCGCGTTTATCTTGTTGAAGGATGGTCTACTCATACATTTCTTGCAATGCCAGACACATTTACTGATGAACAGGTCTCCCGGCTCAGGCTTTTCAGTGAAACGAGAGGGTTCAAACTCAGGGACGCCGACGACTTTCAATCGCCCCAGGCGGAAACTGAAAAAGGAGCCAACATCATTTCACCAGATGACCTGGACCTGCGATCACCAACTGATACCCGTCCATATCCCTGGCACTCCGTAAGAGCTTCTTATCTGATGCGCCTGCTGGGAAAATCAAGGGAGGCGGTCTTCCCACGGGTCGAATGGGGATTTTTCTTCCTGGTTATGGCGCTCGTTATATCCGTGATAACAGTACTGCCGCTTCTTTATTTTTCCCGGCCGGGATCCGGCACTTATGGATACGGGTTCGGGTACTTACTTTATTTCGTCTGCCTGGGCATCGGTTACATAACTGTAGAGATACTGCTTATCAAGCGGGCGGGATTAATAATGGGCCCGCCCC
>DAOVVW010000145.1 GCA_030636965.1 Pseudomonadota bacterium
AGGCTCAGGACAGGCAGGGCCCCTGCGTTACAGGCTCTTATCTCTTTAGATACACCAAGCCAAGGTACTTACCCTGCGTACCCTGCGGTCAAATGGTCTTTTCCTGTTTGCAACTCTACCATAGCCTGCTCCTCCCTCCTGCCTTCTGCCTCCTGCCTGCCTTTAAACTCATTCTTCAACATTGACACATACCGCAGACGGGTTATGATATTCATATGCGTGAGGGGAGCTCGTACCTCACGCGTAAATTTATTTAAGAACAATTATTTCGGAGATATTTAATGGCTATCCTCCATGTCCTTACATTCCCGAATCCTGTACTGCGAGAAACCTGTGTTGAAGCCGTACCGGGTACGGACGAGATAAGAAAGTTGGCCGATGACATGCTCGAAACCATGTACATCGCTCCGGGGATAGGTCTGGCGGCACCTCAGGTTGGTGTCAGTGTTCGGATGATAGTAGTCAACATTATGGGGGCCTCCGATGATTCAGACCCCCACATCCTGCTCAATCCCGAGATACTTCAGGCGGATGAGGAAATTACCGCCTTCGAGGAGGGATGTTTGAGTTTGCCTGAGTTGAAGGTCCATATCGAGCGGCCCAGGATGGTCAAGGTCCGCTTTCAGGATCTGGGCGGAGCGCACCGCGAAATGCTTGCCGAAGACCTGCTGGCGATAGCCATACAGCATGAGATGGACCACCTGGAAGGAAGACTGATCCTCGATTACGCTACTTCCATCCGTAAAGACCAGTACCGCAGGAAGGTCAAGAAACTCCTTGCCGAAAGATCAATATGAGAGTGGTCTTCATGGGAAGCCCCGACATGGCGATACCCTCCCTCCTGGCGGCAAGTGAAGTGAGTGATCTGGTAGGGGTTATTACCCAACCTCCAAGGAGGAAGGGACGGGGCCGGAAGGAAGTTCCGTCACCCGTAGCCGTGAAGGCCGCGGAAATGGGCGTTGAAACCATCACCCCTGGTGAGATAAAGAGTGACGGTTTTCTGGAGCTTTTCAGGGCATTGGAGCCTGACCTGGCACTGGTAGTCGCCTACGGGAAGATCCTTCCGTCACGGGTACTTTCTGTACCAAGGCTGGGATGTGTTAATGTGCATGCCTCGTTACTTCCTGAGCTTAGGGGAGCCGCTCCGATCCAGTGGGCTATCGCCAGGGGCTACAGAACCACGGGAGTTACCCTGATGCAGATGGACGAGGGCATGGACACAGGCCCGATACTGATGCAGGTAAAAACAGATATTGGAGGAGACGAAAATGCCTCCTCCCTTGCTGGAAGGCTGTCTGAAATCGCGGTCCAAATTGTGAAAGAGGGCGTGCCTGCTCTGGACGAAGGCAGGCTCACGCCAACACCCCAGGACGATTCAAATGCCACCTACGCGCCAATACTTAAAAAGGAAGACGGAAGGATCGACTGGCAGATGGATTCGGACCAGGTTGCACGCAGAGTGAGGGCTTTTGTTCCCTGGCCCGGCGTTTATACACATTTCAAGGGCAAAAGACTCCTTATAACCGGTGCTGAATCCATGGAATGGACAGGAGAGGAAAAACCTGGAACTGTTATAGACGCAGGAAGGGACGGTATCGATATCGTAACAGGTTCCGGTATATTTCGTATCATCACTCTTCGGCCGGAAGGCAAACGAGAGATGTCCGCAACAGAGTTTCTCGCAGGACATATTGTCTCATTTGGAGACACCATGGGGGAAGAACAGGGCAAATGAACGCTAAACCTCGAAAGCGGCTCTTTTTGGGCCTTCTGCTGGGCCTTGAGCTTTTCATGGCTGCAGGGTTGTTCATCCTCTGGTACGTTCCCTACAGGGGGTTCGAAAATCTGGGCGGCGGACTTTCCAGGACCACCGGCTGGTTCTTCGGCGGAGTCCTTGCAGTTTTCACCCTGGCGATAGCTATTCTCGTCCTGACTGTTATCAGGGGCAGGGAACTTCCAGGCTCCAGGTGGCTCAGGGGACTACTTATCCGGTACCTCCTTCCAGTCATAACCGCAATAGGCGGGCTTTTCGGCGTCTCCAAGGATAATGTAAGGCGATCTTTTATCGAGATAAACAACGAGCTTGTCCGTTCAGCTGCCTTCAAGGCACCTCCCAGACGCTTTCTGATCCTTATGCCCCACTGTATCCAGAAGGATACCTGTCCATACCGCATCACGGTGGACGTAAAGAACTGCCGCCAGTGCGGCCTGTGTGATTTTATGGAATTGACCGATATAGCCGAACATCTCGGGATCGAGATGACCGTAGCTACGGGGGGCACCCTTGCAAGGCGAGTCGTCATCGAAGTGGAGCCCGAGATCATCCTGGCCGTCGCATGCGAAAGGGACCTTTCAAGCGGCATCGCTGATACCTACCCAATACCGGTGATCGGCGTACTGATCGACCGGCCCGAAGGGCCCTGTCTCAATACCAAGGTCAGCGTTCAGAAGGTTCGTGAGGCCCTGGAGCTTTTCCTTCCCGAGGAGATTTATACCGGTGAGATCCAGCCCCGGAAAGCGGCAGTATCCTGATTCCGCCAGGGCTGCAGCCTGGGGGATCCTCAACGATTGGGACGCCGGCAGAGGGGCTTTGGAAGCTCTGAGGGAGGAGTACCTGTCCGGATCCTCCATGGACGAACGAGACCGCGCCCTTGTTACAGAACTCACCCAGGGAGTCATGAGATATCGACTCATGTTGAACTACAGGAGCGACTCTCTCCTGGATAAGCCCGGCTCTTCCCTGCCCGTCCCCATCTACAACATGCTGCGGTTGGGTATATACCAGATACTTCATCTTACAAAGATCCCCATAAGGGCTGCAGTTAACGAAAGTGTTGAGCTTGTAAAATCCAGCCGTTTCAGGGGCCTTGCCCCCCTTGTGAACGCTGTCATGAGAAAGGCCGCCAAGGCTCCCCCACCAGAACTACCGGACGAAGAAGATGACCCGGCAGGGTATATAGCACTTACCACCTCTAATCCACGGTGGCTGGTGGACATGCTTGTAGAGCAAATGGGGCTCGAGGAAACCAGGCACCTCCTTCAGGCCATGAACCGTCCTCCCTCCCTTACCTTCAGGGTAAACACACTAAAGGTAAACCGTGACGAGCTTCTCAATGAATTAGCCTCACTGGGGGTCTCTGCGAGACCGGGCAGTCTCTCATCAGTCTCAATTATTCTGGAATCAGGAGGGGATCCGTCAACACTGCCACCCTTCATGGAAGGAAGGTGTACAGTGCAGGATGAAGGAGCGCAACTTGTAGCTCCGCTTCTTATGGTGCGAAAGGCGGACCTGGTACTGGATGCCTGTGCATCACCTGGCGGAAAAGCCGGCCACCTGGCCCAGGAAATGTCAGACAAAGGCACAATTATCGCAATTGACAACAGCCTGCCCAGAGTCAGGATGATGAAAAAAACTTTGGACCGCCTGGATCTGAGATCCGTAAAATCAGTTGTGGGTGACGTCCTTTCGGTCCCGACGCTGTTCAGGGCGCCCTTAGACAAGATCCTTCTGGATGTTCCATGCTCGGGAACAGGGGTCCTGGGCCGCCACCCCGAGGGCAAGTGGAGAAAAGACCGGGCCGGGATCGATGTCCTGAAAGCTGTTCAGCTACAGATGCTCAATAGCCTTGGAACCATATTGCAAAAAGGCGGTGAACTACTTTACACTACCTGCTCCCTGCTGGTTGAGGAGAACGAAAACGTAATTGACGGTTTCATTGAGGACAGCAGTTTCGGTCTTGTAGATTTGAGGAGTCGTGGGAACAGTCTGCCTGCAGATGTGTTCACCAAAAGAGGTGAATTGAAGGTCCTGCCGCACATTCATGGCTGCGACGGATTTTACGCAGCACTGTTGGAGAAAAGATAATGAGGTTTGGCACACTTGCCAAGATAATCCTTCTTGCCGGAGCCATGATCCTGGCAGCGGGACTCAGTACGTGGGTCGTATTCACCTTTCTCACGAGCGGAGGAGAAGTTGAAGTTCCCGACCTCAGGGGCAAGAATATTGAAGCGGCGTTGGAGATCACCAGTCGTCTGGACCTGGGTATGCGTATTGCGAGGACAGGTTTTGATGAATCCATCCCGCCAAGGCACATCATCAACCAGGATCCCCGTCCCGGAACAAGAACGAGGAAGAGCCGTGTCGTCAGGGTAGTTGTGAGCCAGGGCACTCAAACCGTTCACGTGCCCAACCTCACCGGCCTTAACACAAGGAGAGTAGAACTTCTGCTGTCTCAGGCGGGCCTGGAGGTCGGAAGGGTTTCACGAACCCACACCTCCGAGCAGGCATCCGAGACGGTAGTTGCCCAATCACCTTCGCCGGACAGCTTCACGTCACGCGGCGATGAAGTTGACATACTGATAAGTGAAGGTGAAAGGCCTCTTATTTACTACATGGAGGACCTCACCGGTTTTCCAATGGAGGATGTCATCGCCACACTCAG
>DAOVVW010000299.1 GCA_030636965.1 Pseudomonadota bacterium
AATTTTAGAATAAATGCAGAAGATATTATTGGACAATCCACAAGCATTGATTATAATAACGGAACAATCACAACTGCAAAATTAACTGAGACCTCCACTGGCACAACCCCAACACCCTATATGACTGCAGATTATTTAGAACCAATAACGATATCACACCGCTGATCCTCAGGCTGTTTCTTGGAGCTATTTTCTTCCCCCATGGTGCCCAGAAGGCCCTGGGCCTGTTCGGAGGTTACGGCTTTTCCGGAACTATGGGGTTCTTTACAGAGAAGATGGGAATTCCTGTAGTACTTGCCCTGCTTGTGATTGCAGCGGAGTTCCTGGGCTCCATAGGCCTGATAACAGGGTTTCTGACCAGGTTGTCAGCACTCGGGATCGCCTCCGTCATGACCGGAGCTATCTTCATGGTCCACCTGCCCAATGGATTTTTCATGAACTGGTCCGGAAAACAGGCAGGTGAGGGGTTTGAATTCCATCTGCTGGCCATTGGTATTGCTCTGGTGCTGATGATTACCGGAGGAGGCGGGCTGTCCATAGACGGGCTGATCGCTCAGAAGTCCAATTAACGACAGCTGTTACCCACATAAGGAGGAACTGTGATCATCCTCAGAAAAGCCGAGGACAGAGGTTTCTTTGACCACAAATGGCTGGAGACGTACCATACGTTCTCCTTTGCCGGTTACTACGACCCGGACTATATGGGGTTCAGAGATCTCCGCGTGATTAATGAAGATAAGGTCAAGCCCGGGAAGGGTTTTGGGACTCACCCCCACAAGGACATGGAGATCATCTCCTATGTTATGGAGGGTGCTCTTAAGCACGCAGACAGCATGGGAAACAGTTCAGTCATCAAAGCCGGCGAAGTCCAGAGGATGACAGCAGGTACGGGCATAACACACAGCGAGCACAACCCCTCGGAAAAAGAGCGGGTTCACTTCTTTCAGATATGGATAGTGCCTGAAGAAACAGGCCTGACACCAGAATACGAGCAGACCCGATTTCCTGACGAGAAAAAGCGGGGAAAGATGTGCCTTGTCGCTTCACAAGACGGAAGGGACGGCTCCGTGACTATCAACTCCAACAGCATGCTTTATGCGACGATGCTGGAAAAGGGAGAGCAGATCATCTATCCAATGGATCAGGACCGTCACGCGTGGGTCCAGGTGGCCAGGGGCGCGATCCGGATCAACGGAAATGATCTTGCCACTGGCGATGGAGCTGCCTTTTCCCATGAGACGGTCCTGCGCATTCGCGGTACCTCACAGGGTGAGTGTGAGGTGCTTGTTTTTGATCTTGGGTAAATACGCGACCAACGCCCAATGACCAATGACCAACGTGTATTTTTCAGTCAACTATTCACATTGGACGTTGGGCCTTGGACTTTGGACCCTGGCCCCAAATCACCAGAAACTAGAAACTGGAAACCTGAAGCTGGAATAATGTATACTGTTGGAAGCTGAAGATCGGTAAATTCAGCTTCCGGTGGGGCGGGAGTCTAGGCAGCCAGTATTTCAACGGGCCGTTTTCTCAAAGAGAGGAAGCGGCCCGTTTTGTTCTACCACAGAGTTCACAGAGTAAAATCTATGGCTTGGATATTACTAGAAACCAGAAACTAGAAACCAGAAACTGGCGCGCAAGGCGCGCCCAAGAATGAATCCAAAATATCTACTTGAACTGAAAACTCGAACCGAAAAGGCCCTGAATGAAGATCCTCCGGACGGCCTTATGGCTATTACCGCCTCGTGGGCCCTCTGGGAGGCTGTGAGAAGGCGAATCCTTGTACTAGCCTGCAAACGAGAGGGCTGGACAGTGGGTCAGGCTCAAAAAGCTCTGGAAAGTGAGCGGATCAATAACGAGCGTTTTGTTCAGCTTTTTGAGGTTATTTACACAAACAGCAAGTGGGAAGATTCACTTCCGATTGTTGCAAAAAGGCTTTGGCCGGGGATTATCAGGATAACGGACCTTCGTCGGCGGATAATAAACGGAACTACCAGGATTGGCGACACCAGGCTGCAAAAATACGCCTGGGATGTCCTGAGGTTCATTAACTCCCTGAGGGAGCATCCCTTGGGGGATCCGCTGAAGGAGCTGCCGAGGATCTCCAAAAAAACAAAGTCCGACAGAAGCTTGAAAAACAGGATAAAAAAAGCGTAAAGTGGTTGTGTTCATTAATTACAGGCAGAAGGCAGGCGTGTGAAAGCAAGGGCGCAGGGCGTCATAGACAATTATTGCGGAAACGTTAAGCTTGGTTGAAAGGACGAAGCAATCATATAATTGCTAAAATTCACCTTGGACGTTGGACCTTGGACTTTGGACCCGGGCCAGCGGCCAGTAGGAAACCGGCCGTTGGCCGGTGGGGGGCTTAGAAGGAGAGGTCATGAGTAAGCATAAGGGTGAGGATCGGCGCAAGGGTTCGGCCGACAGGAGGCAGCAGTCAGATCGTCGTGCAGCCAATGACCGGAGAAAAGAGCAGGATCCGGCATGGCTGGGAGAGCAGGACAGGAGAACAGGTACTAACAGGCGCAGTGACGACAGCAGGCGGGAAGATTCTGAGAGACGTAAAGGTTAAGTTGATAGTTGTTGGTAGCAAGTTGTTAGTTACCAGAAAC
>DAOVVW010000224.1 GCA_030636965.1 Pseudomonadota bacterium
AGTTTTGCCGAGACCGACTCCTCCATAAATGAAAAGAGGGTTATAGGATCTTGCCGGGTTCTCTGCGACCGCCATGGCAGCTGCATGGGCAAATTGGTTCGAGGAACCAACGACAAATGAGTCAAAAGTATACTTCGGATTCAAACTTCTGTTGTTTGGGCTTGAGTTTTGATATCCGGAAGGGTGGGTGATTACGGTATCTACAACGGGTCCGGGTTCAGGCACGCGAGGCTCTTCATTCTCCCCACCCCCAACAACTATCTTGATAGCCAACTTTTTACCGGACAGTGACTGGACTGATTTTACCATGGTGGTTATGTAATTTTCCTCTATCCAGTCACGGATAAAAGCGTGGGGCGCTTCCAGGACCAGGCTCTTTTTATCAAGTGATTTGGGCTCGAGTGGGCCGAACCAGGTATTATATATGTGAGTATTTACCTCATGCTTGAGGGAGTCGAGAACTCTGTTCCACAGGTCAGTAGCAGGCATTTTCCGTTCAATTCCAAAGGTTTTGAGCCGACAGAACGATGTCTGAACGCTCTTCAGTTACACACAGGGTTTTCCACAGGTGTGGAAAGGCTAAAATCTCTTTAAATATCAGTAATATACAGTTTATTAGCAACTACCTGGGGGATATTGTCACCGACACCTGTAGATTTGTGGAATGATAGTAAAATAAAGCGACTTTTCGGTAACTTAAACCCTTTTGGCAGTCGTGGAGAAACTACTTTCACCAACGGACAGCTGAACCCAGCTGCTGGTCCCGGCGCCCAGGCTTCCTCCCGGCACCCTCCTGTTAAATTGGGGTAAGGTTCTGTATATCAGATGGGCTCAGATTTGGGCAAGAGAAATAGAGTGATTCGGACCGTAAAAGTCGAACTTTTTTCGTTTCGTAGTGGGTGTCCCGTTTGAAGGTACAGGATGTTGTAGTCGGCTGCCAGGCACTGGCTTGAGTTTCTGGTTCCAGGTGCCCAAACAAGCAAAAACTATTCAGCTGATTAAATTCAACCCTCCTGCCTTCTTCCTCTTTCCTCCTCCCTGAACCAAAAGGCTTGACTATATCCTTGAATAACCTAACTTTCTCTGATATATAGTTTCGTTCCTTTTTTGTTTTACAGGCACACAGGATACAAATGACCAAAAAGAAAACCCCCACAAAGCGGGATGGAAATAGCAGGAGGCAGCACCTTGAAAAGAACATATCAACCAAGCAACATCTCACGGAAGAGAACACACGGATTCAGGCTTCGAATGAGAACAACATCAGGTCGATTGGTACTGAAGAGAAGGCGCGCCAGGGGAAGAAAGCGCCTGTCCGTCTGATCGATCGGGGACTGGATCTTCGTTTACCCGTTTCGGCCCGTCTGCGTGCCCGATCAGACTATCTGAGGGTTCAGACAAAGGGCAAAATGATAAAGGGCCGCTTCCTGATTCTACTTTCCCTTGAAAACGGATTAACCAATTCACGGTTCGGGCTGACGGTTTCAGGGAAGCTGGGCAACGCCGTGAAGAGAAACCGTATACGCAGACGCATCCGGGAGATCGAAAGGTTTTACAGGTATCAGATAAAATCCGGTTTTGACATTGTGGCAATAGCAAGAGGCAAGTCCCGGGACGCAGATTTTGATGAGATGAAAGAGGAATATCTGGAACTGGCAAGAAGCGCTGGCCTGACAACAGAGGAGTCCGAAAATTGAAACGGCCGACCATAGCAGCCGTAAAAACATATAGAAAGTGGATATCTCCCTTGCTGCCGGCATCGTGCAGGTTCATTCCTACGTGTTCGGAGTACGCCCTCGAGGCCATTGAAGCTCACGGGGCTGCTAAAGGAACAGCGCTTAGTGCCGTGAGAATCCTCAAGTGCCACCCCCTTACAAGAGGGGGGCTGGATCCTGTTCCCGGCGCCCAGGGAAGGAAGGCCGAATAGATGGAGGACCAATCAAAACGGCTGTTCCTTACCCTCGCCGTGTCATTCATTTTTCTGTTCGTCTACCAGTACTACTTCGTGACGCCCCAGAAGGAACAGCAGGGCTCACCTGTTGTTGAAGAAGGCGCTCAGGCGCCGGAGATTGCAGAGGTTGAGACTGTTCCCATCCAGGACGCTCCCGGCAAGACAGCTGAACAAATGGTTGCGGGAGAGGAAAAGACCATAAGGGTTGACACTCCTCTTTATACTGCAGTGCTCACTAACAAGGGCGGTGTTTTAAAAAGCGTCATCCTCAAAAACTTCCTGCAGGACATGAAGGATCCCGACTCGAGAGTACAGCTTGTAAGAGATCCTTCCGGCACAGATTTCCCCCTGACGGCCGAGGTGATCGGTGCTGGAGGCCCCCTGGGTTTTGCCCAGGCTCTGTTTCTGGTCGATGGAGGGGATGTTGTACTGGCAGAGGGCGAAGAGGGCAGCGTTACTTTCAGCTACAGAACCCACGATGGGTTTGAGATGATCAAATCTCTGGTCTTCTCCGGAGACTCTTATGCTGTTGACGGTCAGGTCAGGCTGGTGAACCGTCGGGCAGAACCCATCTCCGGGCGGCTGATCTATTCGTGGACACCGGGACTGGAGGTCCTTGAGGAAAAGAGCGGCAGCATGATGACCGGCAGGTACGGCTTTAAGGGTGCCGTTGTCAGGACCGAAGGCAAGTCCAGAAAGATCAAGAGCAAAAAACTGGACGGTACAGAACTTTATGAGGAGATCCCCGACTGGATTGCCAGCCAGGATATGTATTTCGTGGCGGCAATGCTTCCGAGGAACGGTTCGGAAAGAGCTATTGTCAGGAAAATGGACGACGGCAGGGTGGCGATCGGACTGTACACACAGGTAAAACTGGAACCGGGCACAGCCATGAGCCTGAAGGCCCTGACCTATATGGGCCCGAAGGAACTGGACTCACTAAAGGCGGTTGATCCTTCTCTTGCCGAGACCGTGGACATGGGTTTCTTCGCTTTTATCGCCAAGCCACTGCTTGTGCTAATGAACTATTTCTACAGGTATGTCGGCAACTACGGCATTGCCATCATTATACTGACTATCCTTATAAAGATCGTTTTTATCCCCTTTTCCAACGCGAGCTTCAAGTCCATGAAGAACATGTCGAAGCTCCAACCCCAGATAAATGAGCTGAGGGACAGGCACAAGAAGGACAAGGAGAAGCTCAATCAGGCGATCATGGCCCTGTACAAAGAGAACAAGGTAAATCCGGCGCGTGGATGCCTACCCATACTTGTGCAGATCCCGGTATTTTTTGCCCTTTACAGGGCGCTGCTGGGAGCCATAGAGCTCAGACATGCCCCGTTCATGTTGTGGATAGCAGA
>DAOVVW010000109.1 GCA_030636965.1 Pseudomonadota bacterium
CACCCTTCTTGATTGCTGCAAAGAGCTCCGGAGTCGCCGTCGCTGTAACTGGTGTTGTGAGAAGCAGGACCACTGCGAGTATGAATATTATCGGCCTTTTCATAACGGCATCACCTTCTTGTTTTTATTTGAGACAAGAAACGCGCTTCGGTTTCTGACCTTGCCCCATCAACAGAAGTTTTCTGCCATTATTCACCTTAATTATACCACTAATTATCTTGGTGGGGTAATTTTAGAGGTCAGACCTCACTTTCTTCAGCCAGCCTTCGGCTGAAGTTTCTGGTTTCTGGTTTCTAGTAATCCCAAAGAAAAGAGTTTTTCCTGCGGCTCCTCCGTCTTCGTTCTTCGAACTCCGACGTGACAGGCTGCTTGCCAAGGCGAAGTTACGCTTTAGCGTACCGAAGACTGACGGCCCACTGCGATAAGAGCTTTGATCTCTTTTTACTTTAATCCCAAAGCCCCAACCTCTGTGATCTCTGTGACCTCTGTGGTTCAAACCCAGGCTCTGGTACTTCTCCGTGACCTCCGTGGTAAGCTCGAAATCAATCCAGTCCGTTATAAACCAGCCCCACCCACTTATCTCCGGTGAACATTCCCTTCCCCCAGCGCTCCTCGAGGTCGGCCAGAGGTTTTTCACCCACCGCTTCCTCTGCGCTCAGTCCTTTCTTTTTGAGCAGGTTTAACCTCTTGTAGGCTGTGGCCAACATATCCCTGAACGCCTGAAGCTGGGCCTTGTTACCAAGTGGACCGTGTCCCGGGATAATCCTTGTCTCCCCGTTGGCAAGGGCCAGGATTTCATCCACACCCTGGATCATGCCTTTTAATGACCCTCCGTGGTCAACATCGATGAAGGGGTAAAAACCATTGAAGAGAATATCCCCAGCGTGGATCACATTGGCGCTCCTGAAATGGATCACGCTATCCCCGTCCGTGTGGGCGCGGGACACATGAAAAGCGTGCAGCGTATCATCGTTTATGTGAAAGGTAATATCGGTGGAGTAGGTCACTATCGGAAGAGCATCTTTTGGCAGGGGCGGTGTAGTCATGTTAAAAGCCTTGCTCACCGTTTCCACGGTCAGCCGTTCCCGCACCTGGTCATGAGAAAAGATCACGGTGCCAGCCTTGCCGAGGTTTTCATTCCCCCCCGTGTGATCGGCGTGATAATGCGTATTGATCAGGAACTTCGGATGTTCTCCACCCACGGCCTTGATCGCATCGAGGTGTTGTGGCGTCAACGGTGCAAACTGGTCATCAATCAGGAAAGTCCCATCCTCTCCAATGAACAGGCCGATGTTCCCCCCGCTACCAACCAGCATGTAGATGCCGTCGCGAACCTTCACCGTCTTGATCGTAACCTCCTCTTGGGCGGTGGCAGTAGAGATTGACACCCCGAGCAGACCAACCACTAAAATTGAAATAAAACTTTTTTTAATTTTCACAATAATTCTCCTTTTATCGATTTACAGATCCACTGAATAGAAAACAAAAACTTCCTGGTTATCCGTTAAGTATAGCACCCGTCCTGCTGGCCTATGATCAGAGTCCAATGTCCAAGGTCCAATGCCCAACGTAAAGCAGTCAATAAGGGGGGAGATTAATAATTCACAGGATGGTCATACTGGCCTGCAGCCAGAGTTTCTAGTTTCGGGTTTCTTGTTTTTAGTGGGGATTGAACCTGCAACTGACTCTTCTAATCCGAAATCATTGATATAGTATTCCTCTACTAGAAACTAGAAATTAGAAACCAGAAACTAGCCCTAAGTCTACATCAAATGGTAAGGATCTACGCGCACGTGAACACGCACGCTCTTATAGGATTTTTCCCTGGTCGAGCGCAATGCCTTTGAAAGTGTTGAATGGTCACTGGCAAGGAGCAGGAGGTGCCAGCGGTGCCGGTTGAGGATTCGGGGCAGAGGCGCTGACGATGGCCCCAGAATTCGGATACCCTTTGTTGCGGAGTGACGCCGTGCGATATCCATGCATGCTTTCTGTACGGTTTCCTCCTTTGCGCCCTCTACTATCACGCGGCCCATCCTTCCAAAGGGCGGATATCCCAGACTGCTTCGTATTGAAGCCTCCGCTTCGTAAAAGTCTCTGTAGTCGCCATCGAGGGCCAGGGAAACCGAGTAGTGACCCGGGAAGTAGGATTGAACGATAGCCCTGCCTTTTTTCGTGCCCCTGCCGGCTCTGCCAGACACCTGGGTGATGAGCTGATAGGTTCTTTCCGAGGAGCGGAAATCGGGAAAATCCAGAGCCTGCTCGGCATTGAGAATACCCACGAGAGTCACATTGGGAAAGTCGTGCCCCTTGGCGATGATTTGAGTCCCGACGAGGACCTGGATCTCACTTCTGTCCATTCTCGTATAGATATCCTGCAGGGCCCCCTTTTTTACAATGATGTCCCGATCGAGCCTCTCTATCACAGCTTCTGGAAGGGCCGAGGCGATGGCTGATTCCAGGCGCTGGGTCCCCGTACCCACAGGGGACATCCTGATCCCCTGGCAGTTGGGACATGCCTCGGGGGGAGGCTGAAGGTGCCCGCAGTAATGGCACAGCATGCCCCTTTTGCGGTGATACGTCAGTGTCACGGCGCAGTTCGGGCACGGAAGGGTGTAGTTGCAATCCGGGCACAGGATGAAGGGTGAAAAGCCCCTTCGGTTCAAAAAGAGCATTGCCTGGGAGCCGCCATCTACGGTTTCCTTCAGGACACTCATAAGGCGGTCTGAAAGGAAGGGATTCTCCGTCCTGGTCACCTCGGGGTCGGCCATGTTCACAATCTCGATCTTGGGTGCGGGGTAGGGAGTAACCCTCTTGGGAAGCTCCAGGCGCCGGTACTTTCCAACTTCGGAATTCCTGTAGGATTCCATGGAAGGAGTAGCCGAGCCAAGGATCACCGGGATCCCCTGGATCTGCCCTCTCTTTACCGCGACATCCCGCGCGTGGTAGCTGGGTGTCTCCTCCTGGCGGAAGGAAGCATCGTGTTCCTCATCGACGATAATGAGACCCAGGTCGGGGATAGGAACGAAAACACCTGAACGCACCCCGACGACGAGGCGGGCCCTGCCTTCCCTGACATCCTCCCAGGAAGATCTCTTCTGAGCCGCCGTAAGGGCGCTGTGCATCACAGCTACTCCATCTTGGGCGATCCTTTCCAGGCGAAAAGTCAGGAGGGGGGTCAGAGAGATCTCGGGTACGAGGAGAAGCACGCTCTGTCCCATGTTCAGGACTTTTTGTGCCGCACGGAGGTAGATCTCTGTCTTTCCCGATCCGGTTACTCCCTGGAGCAAAGCAACTGAAAAATTGCCGTCATCGATGGATTTTTCAATGGAGTCCAACACCCTTTTCTGGTCCAGGGTCAGAGTGTGCACAGTATCTTCGTCTTTCTTGTATTGAGGCTCCTTCAGGCCGGCCTCAACAGCCGCGGGGCCCGAAGGAGAGGAATCCGATACCTCGATCAGCCCTTCCCCAAGGCATCTTTCGAATTCATCAGAGGAGAATTTCTTCTCAAGGTGTGCCGCTGTCCTGGCCCCTCTTTTCAGAGCGGCCAACAGATCGCCGAAAGGACCTGCTGTATCCTCATTAAGAGCAGACCTTCCCTTTTCTGTAAGCCTGAATTTGGAGCTTTGGCTCCTGACCGGGGGTGGCACGCACATCCTGACAATGAGGCCTAGGGGAGACTGATAGTAGGAGGATGTCCACCTGGTAAGTTCCAGCAGTTTGTCCTCGACCGGTAAAACGGGGGACACAGAAAGAATGGATCGGACCTTGAGTGGTACTTTTTCCAGCACCTCCATGACAACGCCGTTAATTGTTCCCTTGCCGAAGGGGGCGGTTACGATATGCCCCGGGGCGATCCTGCCCAGGAGATGATCCGGTATCCGGTAGTGGAACACGTCTTCGACGGGGCGGGGGACTGCTACCCTGGCGAAGCTACGGGTCATGGGGTTGTGTTGTCTTTGATATCCGTTACAAGGCGCTCGATCATAAGGAGCGCTCCATCTCTGGAGATTTCCGTCCTGGCCGGATAGGGGAGGTTGTTGGCGACACTTACGGTCTTGAGATAGAGGGAGGCAGTCCATGTCCTCTTGTGGGTAAGGATCTCTGACTTGACAGGCATAAAATCGTCCTTTCTAAGCCAGATACGAACACGATCACCCTCAATGAGATAGCAGATCACGGTATCAAGGCGATCCAGCCTGACAGACGGGTTCTCACCCAGGAGCCGGGTTCGAAGAGTGCCGAAGAGGGAATCCTTGTCAACGGTGAAGAGGTGGAAGGGAAGGTAGCCGCCCTGCCCGAAAAGATCCACCTCAGGGATCACATCCTCTCCTCTCAGGGGCAAGATGGTAGAGACTTCTCCCAGCTCTTTGGCGTCGGCTGTCTCCAGGACAAGGTTTACCGTGGCAGGCCTGGCCCTGTTCCATAGCTTCGCCATATCACTTAAAAGCTTATCGGCCGGTGGGCTGTAGGCAAAGGATATTGACGGGAGGAGAAGAATTATCACAGCCGCTATTCTCAATCTTCTTCCTCATCTTCCAGCGCCCGGATGACCTCCAGATATCTCCCGGCCAGGCCTTCAGGGTCCTCGATGGAAAGCACACGGGCAAATTCTACGATAAAGCCCCTCAGATAGACCGCTGCAGGCAGTTGGCTGTAGTTTTCGAGCTCGATATTTTCAAGGTGGGTCGATCGGATCTTTGTCCTTGCTGATATGTCCTTCAGTGTAAGACCCAGATCCTCTCTGAGCGTTTTCAGGTATTGTCCCAGCGATTCTTCGGGGTTGGAAGTGGCGTCTGACAGCTCGATTTCAGGATGGGCTTTCTCCTCAGAGGCTTTGCTGCGGGAATAATCCCTGGTAATACGCATATAGGCCTTCTCTATCTTGTCCAGCATTTCCTGGCGTTCGTCGTCGGCAAGGAGGGAGTATGTGGAAAGCGAACCTTCAGAGTAGATAGCTTTCATTCGATGGTAAGAGCGGGCAACTTCCTTTTCGTCAGCTCCCGGTTCTACTCCAAGGATCTTGTAATCGTTGTTATTGAACGTATCACTCATGAGAATTGCCTTCGTGGGCGAGAAGATTCCTTGTTATCTTCTGAACGGACTTTGTAAAGGGTGCGGCAGGGAACATGCCCGTGATAGATTTCCTCATC
>DAOVVW010000296.1 GCA_030636965.1 Pseudomonadota bacterium
ACAGGACCAGTGTTGGACGTGGTACCTGAGGGCCTGCATCAGAGGGTGCCTTTCTTCGCGGGCTCGGCCTACGACGTCAGCCAGGTGGAGGAGTTCGTGCAGAAGTATGATGAAGATCAGGAATAAGTAATAAGAGATAAGAGATAAGAAGACCTTCGGCCCTCCTGCACGTAGGGTTGTTTTTTCTATTAACGGCCTTACAGTGATTTTGGCTTTTTCGAGTAGAATACATTTATGATAAAGCACCGTGCTTTATTAATTCCACTTTCCACGTGCTTGATTTTTTGGTTACATGGGTGCGCCTCGGACAAGGTGATCCGCCGGGAAGCCTTCGAATCGCCTTTTCTGGAGAATGCTCTTTCTTCTCAGGGTGACCAGGTCAAAAGGAGAGCAACAGAGGCCCATTTTGACGGGGAGCGCCTCTTTGTAAAATACATCTTCAAAGATACTGTTTATTACGCGGTTGGTAAGTGGAAGATCCCTGATGGTCCAGCCGGTCTTTTCAAATTAAAGACAGGTACTTTGGTAGGAGGGCTCGCTCTTCCCCTGGAGCAGCACTACTCCAAACCCTGGAAAAATCTTGCAGGGGATGCCCGCTCCGCTCTCATCCTCGGTCCTGAAACCTGGGATGTTCTGATGGCCCAGGTTTTCGACACGATCCTTCCGGACGAGCCTCTCACAGGTGTGATCGTCGATGCACTTATCAGGGAATATTTCCTGTATTCCGATGAGAACAGGCATTTGAGGGTCACCTATCTGGCAGCCAAGCCCGATCGGATCGGAATAGACCGCATATGGACTTTCAGTCAGTTACTGGATATCGCCCTTCCGTATCTTGAAAGCTACCTGAAAAAAAACGGAATGCAAGATCGCCAGGTTCTCCTTAATACTGGTGACTCAGGTTTGTATGCCTACCCGTTCATCTATGCAGACATCGATAAGAAAATAGTTCTGTTTGCTGAGGTTAGCCCTGCAACAACGATAGAGCAAAGGTTGGGAACGGAGAATGATATTCGACTCCTGGGACATCTCATCGGCAGTCATGTGGCTATCATTGTCAGGCCGATCACCTCAATTGGGAGCTTGATCTATATACTTGGTGATCTGGCTTTTGACCTACTGGAATCAGGGGGGGATCTTGTCGGAGCTGCTGTGGAAAAAATATTTGTCGGCGGCGGAGATCGAAGCCCCCCACCTCTAAACCAGGGCCCCGGAATGGATCTGACCGCTTTTGAGCAACGTCTGGACGAAATAACCAATAGCTGGACCTCATGGGGAACGATGACTTACCTGGTGGATGGTGTGGAATTCTTTCCCCGGCTCATCGACACCATGTCCCTGGCTGAAAAAGCCATTCACTTTCGTATCTACATCTTTGATAACGACGACTATGCCATTACTATTGCCGATATCCTGCGGGAACGCTCAAAAAATGTGGAAGTGAAGGTGCTCATTGACGGAGCTGGAACTATTATGGCAACCAGGGTCCTCCCCCAGACTATGCCTCTGGGGCATAGTCCTCCTGGATCCATAAAATCGTACCTCAAACAGTCCTCAGATGTTCGGGTGAGAACACAGACCAATCCATGGTTTACTGCCGATCACTCCAAACTGATCGTTATCGATGCGCAAACAGCTTTCCTGGGCGGTATGAACATCGGACGCGAGTATCGATACGAACGCCATGACATCATGGTCCAGCTCGAAGGCCCTGTGGTGAGTGTCTTACAGCAGGAGTTCGAAAGAGCGTGGTCCCACGCGGGTGTGATGGGAGACGTTGCCTTGTTCACCAAGGCGATGGAAACGCGACGCAGCGACATGCCGGATGATAAAGGATATCCAATAAGGGTCCTGGTCAGCAAGACAGGTGAATCGGAGATATACCGGACACAGCTTGAGGCCATCCGGCGGGCGAAGAGCTATATCTACTTGGAAAACATGTATTACATGCAGGACAAGATCCTCGAGGAACTTGTCAAAGCCCGGCTCAGAGGAGTGGACGTCAGAGTCATCATTTCATTGGATGAGTTAGCCTGGCCCGTTAACAGGGCTCACACTATGGCGGCCAATCTGCTCATTGAAAACGGGGTCAGGGTATTCGTCTACCCTGGCAGTCTCCATGCCAAAGCAGCGATCTACGATGGCTGGCTATGCCTGGGTTCGGCCAATTTTGACAAGGCCAGCTTCAAGAGGAACCGAGAGCTCAACGTTGCCACTTCCCACCCAGGTGCTGTTAATGAACTGCTGGAGCGGTTTTTCGAACCGGACTTCAAGATATCCCACGAACTGAAGGAACCTGTCCCGGCAAATTGGACCGACGGGATCGCTGAGTTACTGGCAGACCAGCTATAGAACAGAGTGTAGAGTGCAAAGTGCAGCGTGCAGAGGGTGAAAAAGGCAGTGCATATCCGCCGTTACCAAGGTTTTGGCGAACAAGGTGCGTTGTGCTGAGTGCGTGTAAGCGCTGGTCCAGCGCGGTCGAAGTATAATCTCATTTCCCAGAAGAATATGAACTCTTGCTTTCTCCGCTCCATCGGAGCGGAGAAAGCAAGAATCGGGTCGCTCCCCCCTGCCCGGAATGTTAACTTTCCGGTCAGAAAAGGTATCATCTGCTCAAAAGGAGACCGGTATGTCGGGA
>DAOVVW010000100.1 GCA_030636965.1 Pseudomonadota bacterium
ATTATTCTCCTTTCGGTTTTGTTATTGTCGCAAAAAGTCCGTGAGCGGCTTTTTTCTCCTCGGGAAACGAAAAGCGCGGTTTACGCTTTCCTCACGGATTGTTGTTATTTGTCGTGAAAAGTCCGTAAGCGGCTTTTCACTCCACGGAAAGGGAAAAACGTCGTTTTCCCTTCCCTCACGAATCCATAACTCACGTTGCAGGTTATGTATTCGGGCGCCCACGCTCGGGCGCGATGATATTATGCAAGTCATCGATCCGGGCGCCCCTAATGGGCGCGTTGATGACACTTACTAGATCGGGCAGAACTTCACTTCCCACTCTTTTTCAGTTTGTCTATCTCCTCCTCAAGCTCCCCGATACGCTTATTGTAGAATTCCTCTACCTGGTAATGTGTCTTGAGGATCCCGTCGACCTTGCTCTTAAGGATAGCTTCTATTCGCCTCTCCTCCCGGGACATGTCCTTTTCCCTGCTACGAAGCGAAATTCTATCCTCAGAGGTATTATGCAATCCGACTATGGTCTCCATGGTGTCAATATCGATAGGAGCAGCCACTCTGTGATTGAATTCTCCCGCATCTACATTCAGAGACCTCGCGTCTCTGGCAACCAGTATTAGTGTACAGGACCTTATTTCCAGCACGTTCCTGATCAGCCAAGCCGCAAGGTACGGGTCCATGCCCTTCAACGAGTCGGTGATGAGAAGGATATCGGGTACTTCCTTTTCCAGTATCTTGATCATGTTTGAGGAATCATCTCCCTCGGTAAATGTGTACCCCTTTCGGGAACAATAACCTGACACCCTGGAAGAAAAATCCCTGTCGCCACCGCTGACAATCATTATCTGGAGCTTATGCTCTTCGGACTTTTCATGAACAGGTTCGGGCTCTTCTTCCGGAACCGAAATATCAGGTGCATCGATTGCCATTCGGTAGAATGCATCCAGGAACTCGGCTATCTGGAACGGCTTGTCGAGATATTCGTCTACATTGTACTCGTCCTGGACCTTTGCCTTGTATTTATATTTTTTATATACAGCCGTGAGTATCATTATTCTGGCTTTCTGTCCCGATTCCTCCTTTATCATCCTGCTCAACTCGAATCCGTGCAGTTTCGGAAGCATTGCATCCGTTACAATAAGGGAGGGACGCTCTTTCCTGAATACTTCAAACCCCTCCTCACCATCCCGGGCCGTCAGGACCTTTAAGCCCTCCTCTTTCAGGATCTGCTCCAGGAGAAGGAGGATCTCCCTTTCATCATCTATCACCAGAACCTTTGTTCCGGTCAGGTCGGCACCTCTGGAAGACTTTTCCGTTTGAGATTCCTGTGTTTCATCACTGCCCTTCTCGGCATTTTTTCTTATGTTCTCCGCCTTCCTGGCTGCCTTCTTGTCATTGAGATTTTTCTCAAGTATTTCGAACAAGGATAGGGCCTGTCTTGCCTGGTCGTCCTTTTCAAGCTTTTCGGCAAGGTCGTAAAGGGAATCGGTCGGCAGCTTTGTTGCAGTCTTGGATGAAGTCAGCTGATCTATAACGGAAATAGCCTCTGCGTTTTCCGGATCGAGTTGCAGCGCTTTCATGAGAAGTTCGAAGGTTTCCTCATGTTTCTTTTCGTTATTTACAAGCCTGGCAGCTCTGACATAGCCCTGCGCAGCATGGAAGGGCATTCCCGCTTCATCATTCAGTGAAGCAAACTTGATCCAGCCGTCCAGGCTCTCGGGAAGGAAACTCGTTACTTTATCATATACGGACACGGCCATTATCAGTTTGCCATTCTGACGGTACATGTCGGACAGGGAATCGTACACCTTTACCGCGGAGTCAAGGTCGTCCATCTTAGTGTAAATCTCCGCGAGCAGGTAATAGGAATCCTGATTGTCGGGAAAGTCTCTCAGCATCTTCTTCAGGATAACTATTGCCTTGTTCAGATTCCGGTGAGGGCTGCTCTGTCCTGAAAATATCCTGGCGGCGAAAAGGTAGTGTTTGGCAGCCTCGGTGCTGTCTTCTTGTTGCTGATAGAGCTGGCCGAGTTTGTTGTGAATGTCCGGCTTGTGCGGCTGCTTTATTAACTGGATAAGGAGATCGTCTATGTTTTCCATATTATTTTATACCGTGATGAGTAATTAAGTTATTAGTTGTTGGTGGTTAGTTGTTAGTTATAACCAACAACTTGCAACTAACAACTATCAACTTAGATAGTTACATTCCACCCGGAAAGATCCCAGGTCAGAACCCTTAAAGGAACATCCCCTACATCATAAAGTACAAGCTGTAGTTTCTCGGGAGATTCAAGCATCCCCTTCCTGGGAAAGGCCACCGTTATACCAACCTCATATAGAAAAATCGGGTTTGCTTCCTTCCCCGCGGAGGCCACATGGCTCATTATAAATTTCCTGTCGGCCAACCCCTCCGTAACAACAGCCTCAACTTCGTTCCCGGCCTGATCTCTCAGGGCCAGGTGTGTGGAAAGAGCGTTGGCATATCCCGGAAACCCATCCTTCAGATTCTTGGTAAATACCGTCACGTAGAAGGATCTTTCCAGCTCAAAGGTGTCGAAAAGCTCTGCAAGAACCCTGTTCAGTCGATTGCCGGTCCAACTCTCCTTTTCGGCGGCGAACTGAATTGCAGCCAGCAACTCTTCCCTGCTGTGCAACGTCGCCTGGACCCTTACGTCCTCCGAGACGGACTGCACTGTCTGCTTTCTCCAGAGCTCTTCGTAGTCGAGCTTTCCCGCTTTTTCCAGGAGAGCGGCTCTTGTGACGTCTCCGGAAGTTACATTATGAGAACTGCTTACGTTCCGGGATTCTCTGGCATCCCCTTTCAATGAGGACAGCGTCAGATATCCAGCGAAAAAGACCAGCAAAGCGAGGAGCAGAATAATAGCTATAGTCGTTATTCTTCTCCTGCCGATGACGACCTCCAGTGGTCTGGAAGTATCCTTGATATGCATGGGGTACAGATGGCTCATCTCTTCCCCCACTATCTTCATCCTCTCTTGATAGGACTTTTCGACCAGGTTTTTTAGTTCGTCCTCCGTGACCCGGCGCCTGTCTCTTTCACGGCGGTGTTCCGTTCTCTCTTCCTCGAGAGTCTGTAACATGGTCTGGAGTTTATCCTCCAGTCGATTCTCCCTCTCCTTCTGTTCAACAAGGGCCGTCTGGGCTTCTGTAACTGTCCTTTCAAGAACGCTCTCAAGCTTGTCCAACCGAACGGAAAACTCCCTTCGCACAGTGTTATACATATCTGTCTGATCATCTGTTTTTATGGAGTCAACCCAACCGTTGAGGGATTCAGTCTCAATTGTACCACTCTCCTCCAACCGGCCGAGAAGGTACTTGTTTTCCTCCAGGAGTTTATTGTAGCGGCCCTCGATCTCCTTGATCCTTTCCCGCTCTATTTTTATTTCCTCCTCGGATTCCTGAAACCTGACCACCTTTTCCTGTGCCGCTTCAAGCTCTTCCCTCGAACCCTGAAGATCGCGGACTTTTTGACGTTCAGCCGCAAGCTCTCCCTCTAAGGCCTGAAGCTCACGGACTTTTTCCTGCTCGGTCTCCAGTTTTTCACCCAGATCCTTAAGCTGGGCAACCTTTTCGCGCTCAGCAGCAAGTTCCCCTTCCAGAGTCTTCAGTTCACCTACTTTTCCTCGTTCTTTTTCCAGCTCTTCGGAAAGCTCCCTGGCTTTGTTCACTGTCTCTTCGGCATCAGACTCGGCCTGAGTGCGTTTTTTTATCTCCTCTTCGTGCTCTTTTTCCAGCTCTTGAAGAGTCGATCTGCCCCGCTCCAGATCCTCCTCCAGAGTGCTGACCTTTCCCGCTTCGGCTTCCGAAACAGTCAATTTCTCTTCCAGAGATCTGACTTTGTCTTCAAGCTCCATCCGCGTCTCAGCCTGATCAGCAAGAATCTTCTGTTGATTTTCCAACTCCTCTCCCAGAGCCTCGATCTTCCCGTCCCTTTCGGTAACCGTTTCCCTTGTTTCGTTAAGGTCACTTTCGGTCTGCTCGAACTTTTGAGTCGCCTCTAACGCATCCTTTTTGGCGCCGGCCTTATCATCTGCCAGCTTATCCCTCTCTTCTTCCAGAGATCTGATACGTTCCTTAGTAGTGCTAAGCTCGTCGCTAATTGACGAGATGCGTTTTTCCTGCTCCTGCACAACTTCCGGGTCAGGACGGTTTTCTTCCAGTTCCCTGTTAATCTCCTTGAGCCCGTTTATCTCCTCGGCATGCTCGTTCATCTTAACCCTGAGGTCTACGGTTTCACTCTCCAGGCGCTCATGTACAGCGTTCATGTCTGCAAGCTTGAGTTTCTGTCCCTCCCACTCTTTTTCAAGGATCTTCTGTTCCTCTATTTTTTCGTTCAGCTGTTCAGCAAAATCATCCCGCTCGCGGGACAGCTTTTCGATGATCGCCTTATCCCTCGAAGCTCTCTCCATCTCAACTGAATGACTTTTCACAATGGCCTTTGCCTGATCCTCGATCTCATGCTTGGCACCAATAGCCGCCTCGAGATCCATTTTCTGTTTCTTGTCTTCATCCCTTGCATGCTCCAACGACTTACCGACATCCTCCGCCCTCTTGGTGGCAAGGGTCAACTTTTCCGCGAACTGCCGTTCCCTGTCCTTATACTCACGCTCCAATGCTTCAAACCTGGTCAGAATATCGTCCTTTTTTATACTGATTGTAGCTAGCTCCGAAAGAAGCTCTTGTTCGATCTTTTTCTGTTTCTGGACCGTCTCCTCAGAACTCTTGAGCCTGGCCGCCATCTCATTGAGCTTTTCGCCCTGAAGGGCCAGGGCATCCGGACTGGATGCTGACGGGATATCTGTTGGCAGGATGAAATCAGTCTTCTGCTCCACTCCCGACTTTTCTTCCATTCTGTGTTTCACACGGTCGCTGTCCTTCAGTAAATGAACAACTCTGAGTAGCTCGGTTTTTTTAAAGGGCTTCTGAATATAGGCGTCAGCGCGATGCTTGATGGATGAATGGCGTTTGAGGGACTCTTCGTCCACCCCCGCCGACATTATAGCTACTGGTATCCAGGCTGTTTTAGAGTCTTTTTTCAGGATTTCGCAGACGACAACCCCGTTAATGGACGGCATCTGTGCATCCAGAAGGACAAGATCGGGGAGTGTCTCCCTCGCAATATTGAGCCCATCTTCTCCATCCCGGGCCTTATGAACGATCATCCCCTCATCCTCGAGGAAATTCGACACCATGTTGAGTACGTAATCAGAATCGTCTACCACAAGCACCCTGAATTGTTCATCCCCGACGACAGGAACAGCCCTGTCCTTAACCGGAGGCGCCGGACCCCTGCCAGGAA
>DAOVVW010000019.1 GCA_030636965.1 Pseudomonadota bacterium
CCGCAGTCCACGGTGATTATGAGGCTTATTCCCTCCTGTCGGAACCGTTTGATGCTCTCGATGTTGATTCCGTAACCCTCGTTCACACGATTGGGAATATAGTAATAGACAGAAAAACCCAGATCCCTGAGAAACAAAACGAGGAGGGAGGTAGCCGTAACACCGTCCACGTCATAATCACCGTGAATCAGGATCTTTTCCTTTCCCAGGGCCGAGATGATTCTGGCCACAGCTTTTTCCATACCACCAACCATGAAGGGATCGTCGAGATCGCCCAGATGGCAGTCGATAAATCCCCTGGCCTCCTGAACATTATCAAGACCGCGGTTGATCAGGACCTGAGCCATCATGGGCGTTATATCCAGATGCTGGACTAGCTCATCAGCTACTTTCGGATCCTGGGTCCGTAAGACCCATTTTTTCCTCTCAACCACTGTTACTATCCCCTTACAAGCGAAACAATAAGTACTGCTATCATTGCAACAGAAGCAACAAGCTTTATAGCAGTCCCCTTGATACGGCCTATCAGGGCTCCGGTACCGATACCCAGGGCCTCACCGGGTTTACTTCCCGACACCAGCGCAAGTATGAAAACGCCGGCGAAAGACCCAGCGGCAGCACCCGGGAGGGCACCCAAGCCAAAAAGAAAGGCCGCGCCCACGATACCTCCCAGAATTCCCCCGACGATAGCGGCAGGGGCTATACCTTTCAGATCAGTTTTCTCCCTTGCACCGGCAACAGTCGAATAAAACTCCAGCACTTCCCCAACCAGAGCCGCCGAAAACAGCACTAACAGTACATACCACGAAAGCACTTCGGGCCCGGCCAGGAGCCTCAACACAAGGGCATCTGCAAATATGATCCAGATTCCCGGAAGGCCCATAAGCTGCACCGGAACAGACACTACCAGAACCACCCAGAAGACAAACCATCCCAGAACCGCGATCATGGCCTACCTTTTCCCCGATACCTCCAGAGGTTTCGAACCAAGCAGAAGAATTGGACTTGCTATGTAGATAGAAGAGTAAGTTCCCACCAGGACTCCTACCAGCAGGGCGAAGGAAAAGTCGTGTATCACTTCGCCGCCGAAGAAGAACAGGCACATTACGACGAAGAGGGTCGTACCGGATGTGAGGACAGTCCGACTGAGAGTCTGGTTGATACTGCTGTTGACAACTCCCGCAAGGTTATCCTTGGGTGATCTGCGCATATTTTCTCTTATTCTATCGTATACGACAATAGTATCGTTAAGAGAGTAACCGATGATCGTCAGCAGTGCTGCGACTACAGGAAGAGTGAACTCCTTCCCGAAAACGCTGAAAACACCGATCGTGATCAGTACATCGTGGACAAGCGCCGCAATGGCTCCCAGGGCGAATCTGAACTGGAACCTCAGCGTGATGTATACAAGTATACCCATCATGGCATAGACGATCGACAGCATCCCCTTCCGTCTCAGATCAGCGCCTACCTGTGGACCAACCATCTCAACCAGCTCAACTGAAACTCCGTCTTCACCGAAATCCGCCACCAGTGCCCCGTGTATATCATCGGAGACGGTATCCTGCTGCCCTACCTCGCTCTTTACGCGAACCGCGATCTTCTCTTCGCCCAGGGACTGGATGATGGCGGCCCCCATCCCCTTTTCGTCAAGAGCCTGCCGTATCCTTCCAATGTCGGGCTGCTCGGCAAACTTCAGCTGCACAAGGGTACCCCCGGCGAAATCTATACCGTAAAGGGGGCCTCCCTTAAGGACCATGGTACCAAGTCCCAGGAAAATAAGAACAAGGGAAGCTATTATGGCTACAAGTCGCTTTCCGACAAAATCTATATTGATGTCATGTTTGATAAACTCCATCGACTTCTCCCTTTGCGTCTCCAGGCTGGCTTCAGATACTGAGTTTTTCCACAGTACGGGATTCCAGATAGGCCTCGAAGATGGTCCTTGTGACGAAGATCGCCGTAAACATACTGGCAATGACACCGATGCTCAGGGTCACTGCAAATCCCTTTACCTGACCGGTACCGAACTGGAAAAGAACGACCGCGGCAATGAGTGTCGTAACATTGGCGTCTACGATGGTGAGGAACGCCTTACCGTAGCCGCCGTCGATAGCAGCCCTGATTGTCTTGCCTGTTCTGAGTTCCTCTCTGATCCTCTCAAAAATGAGGACGTTGGCATCCACTGCCATGCCGATCGTGAGAACGATCCCCGCAATACCGGGCAGCGTCAACGTCGCCTGAAGAAGTGCGAGGGCGGCCATGATGAGAATAATGTTGAGAATGAGAGCAACATTGGCGATGGCGCCGGAAAGTCCATAGTAAAGAACCATAAAGACTATCACCAGCGCGAAACCGATGGCTATGGATAGCAGCCCCTTGCGTATGGAATCCGCTCCCAGGGTGGGGCTGACCGTCCACTTCTGGAGGATCTTGACCGGTGCGGGAAGTGATCCTGCCCTCAGTACAATGGCAAGGTCCGTTGCTTCTTCAGGAGTAAAACTTCCCGAGATCTGGGCCTCCCCTCCCGATATCCTCTCCTGGATCACAGGAGCAGAGTAGATGTTATCATCCAGTACAATGGCAAGCCTTTCCTTAACGTGATCACCCGTTAACTGCTCGAAGATCCTCGCTCCCACCTTGTCGAAGGTCAGCGATACATACGGCTGGTTGAACTGGGAATCGTACCTCACCCGGGCGTCCCGGATCGTATCTCCGGTAAGCAGGACCCTGTCCTTCAAAACATAGGGGATCCTTGATACCTGACCCGTGGAAGCATCATAATTTCTGGAGTAGAAGATCACATCCCCCCGGGGAGGGCTGTCGACGGACGCGCCTTCATCCACAAGCATGAACTTCAGGACGGCGGTTCTCTTCACCAGTTGAACAGCTCTTGCCGGATCCTTGACACCAGGCAGCTGGATCAATATGCGATCAGTCCCCTGCCTGAGTATCGTAGGCTCCGTAACCCCGAACTCATCCACGCGGCTCCTGATCGTCTCCAGTGCCTGAACAACAGAGCTTTCCATGAGTCTTAGCCGCTCTTTTTCCGGATAGCTCACTGTGAGACGGGTGGGAGTCTGTTCAGCTGAAAACAGGGTTGGAAACTGTTCTCTGATAAGCTGGGCCGCAGGGTCCCTGTACTTTTCCCTGCGTACCTCGATAATAATACTGTTTTTACCTGCGGGCTCCACCTTTGTATATCGGACCCTCTCCTTCTTCATGGCCGTTTTCAAGTCACTTGCCGCCCTGGCAAGCGCATTGGTTACGGCTTCCTCGGTCTGGACCTCCAGAAGGAGTTCCATCCCGCCCTTGAGGTCGAGACCCAGCTGTACAGCTTTTGAGGGCAGGACCTTTTTCCACCAGCCCGGCAAAGAGGACGTCAGCGATGGAGTAACTGAAACAAGGGCAGCCACAAGCACTGCCATGACGATAATAAATTTTGTTCTCACTCTACCGCGCATTATTTCTCCTGATCATTGTGTCTTAGTTGGAGTTGGGGTCAGACCTCACATTCTTACTTTTTAGTGAATGTTTAAAAAAGTAAGAATGTGAGGTCTGACCCCAATGGTTATTCCTCTTCGGCCCCCGCCATGGTAATGGGATCTACCTTTGAGGATACGGCTTTTCTTATGATCTTTATGAAAACCCTGTCGCTGCACTGCAGGGTTACAACGTGTTCGTCTATTCGCTTGACGGTCCCATAAATACCACCATTGGTGATAACTGTGTCGCCCACATTAATGGAATCCTGCATTGCCTGTGTTTCCTTTGCTCTTTTCTGCTGCGGTCTTATCAGAAGAAAGTAAAAGATTATAAACAGGATGATCAGTGGCGCAAATGCCGTTAATCCCCCTGGTGAACCCGCTGCCCCCTGGGCAGCATGTGCAGTGGCTACAAACATTGTAAATCCTCCTTATCCGATGGCATCAAACGATGCCATTTTTCCCTGCTTTAATCCGGCAGTCAGTTCTCCGGATCGTCATCCAGTTGATTCTTCCCAGCGGCCTCTTGCAGCCTGGAGATATTCCTCGAAGTTTCCATCTACAATGGCTTGCCGGGCTCCTGAAACAAGTTGGGTATAGTAGCTTATGTTATGTATAGTATTCAACCTAAATCCTAACATCTCACCACTTACAAACAGATGTCTTAAATAGGCCCTGGAAAAGTTCCTGCATGTATAGCAACCGCACTCAGGATCCACTGGTGCCGGATCCTCTTTGTGGGCCGCGATCTTGATGGATACTTTGCCCCTGCTTGTAAAAAGCGTTCCGTTCCTTGCGTTCCTCGTTGGCATAACGCAGTCGAAAAGATCCATACCGTAATTTATGCCGGTGAGCAGATCATCGGGAGTACCCATTCCCATCAAATAGCGGGGCTTCTCCCAGGGCAGTGCCCTACCGGCAACATTAACAGCCTGCCACGTCAAATCCCTGGGTTCGCCTAACGCAAGGCCTCCCACAGCGTAACCGTCGAAGTCCATCTCAACTAATGAAGCAGCACAGGATGCACGGAGGTCGTCGAAAACACCTCCCTGGACTATTCCGAACAGGGCCATGTTCTTGCTTGTCCGCGCCTGGGCGCAGCGCTTGGCCCAGGCCAGAGTACGTTTGACTACAGACTCCATGGAAACCTTTTCCACGGGGTACCCCACAACTTCATCCAGGCACATCGCGATGTCTGCTCCAAGCTCCTCCTGGATCTTCACCGCAAGCTCCGGCGTCAGAAAGTGCCGACTGCCATCCAGATGAGACTGGAATTCGACTCCCTCGTCGCTCACCTTGGCCAGTTCGGAAAGACTCACTATCTGGAAACCACCACTGTCGGTGAGGATCGGGCCGTCCCATCCCATGAATTTGTGAAGACCTCCCATCTTTCGGACCAGATCGGATCCGGGACGCAGGTAAAGGTGGTAGGTATTGGAGAGAACTACCTGTACACCGGCCTCCCTCAATTCGTCCGGAGTAACCGTCTTAACAACTCCATGAGTACCCACCGGCATGAAGGCGGGAGTTTCGATCGTGCCGTGATCAGTTGTAAGAGTGCCGGCTCGGGCCTTGCTTGCATCGCTCGCTACTACTGAAAACTTCATCTGTTTTTTACTCCTGAAAACTTCTGATCACAGCACAATTGCGTCCAACGCCCAAAGTCCAACGTCCAACGTAAAATCAAAATACTTATAACTTAATATTTTCAAAATCTTCTACCCAAGAACCCCTAATCAGATATTTTAAGTTAATTTCATTTAAATACTGATTCTCTATTCTATATCGAGTTATCAACACGTTGGTCATTGGACGTTGGACGTTGGTCGCGCTCGGGCTAGGTCACTATCATCGCATCACCGTAGCTGTAAAATCGATAACCTTCATTAACGGCCTTTTTATAGGCCGCCATTACTTTATCCCTCCCGGCAAAAGCACAGACGAGCATAAGGAGCGTCGATTCCGGAAGGTGGAAGTTCGTCAGCATCGCATCAACTACATTAAACTTATAGCCCGGATAGATAAAGAGGCCAGTCTCACCAGCACCAGCCATCATTTCACTTCCCGAAGATGCGGTCTCGAGAGCTCTCACCACGGTAGTTCCAACTGCAACAACACGCCCCCCCGACTGTCTGGTTGTTTTTACGGCTTGTGCAACCTTCGCGGGAATATCATAAACCTCACTCATCATTTTATGGTCCCGGACATCCCGGACTCTCACCGGCTGAAAAGTCCCCGGCCCGACATGAAGGGTTATGGCTTCGATATTGACACCCTTGCTGCGGATGGAATCCAGAAGACCATCATCAAAGTGAAGTCCGGCAGTGGGCGCCGCTACTGCACCCGACTCCTTTGCGAAAACAGTCTGATACCTTTTCCTGTCTTCATCCTCGTGCTCTCTGCCCTTCCTCATGATATACGGCGGCAGGGGAACATATCCCTGATCCTCCACAACCTTTGAAAGATACCCCTCAAGGGCTCTGACCCCGAAACCGTCCCGGCCTTTAACAATCTCGACCTTCCGGTCATCATCCAGGCTGAGGACCTCATTTTCCTTTATCTTCCTGGCAGGCTTCACAAAGCACGGGACTTCATCCTGCTCTCCTGGATACTCCAGGAGAAATATCTCAACCAAGCCACCGCTCGAGCGGGTAGCCATGAGCCTGGCGGGAAAAACCCGTGTGTTATTAACGATGAGGAGATCATCGCTCCTGACGAGATCCTCAAGGTCGGCAAATACAAGATGCCGGCACTTTCCAGAATACCTGTCCAGGTGCAGAAGACGGGATTTTGTCCTCTCGGAAGCAGGATGCTGCGCAATCAGTTCCTTAGGGAGATCATAGTGGTAGTATTCCCGAGAGAACCCAGTTTTATTTTCGTGTAATTTCATCGGTGCAGCTTCCAGTTTCCGTTCCCGGATAACTTCCTCTCCCCTGGCGGGAGAGGACAGAGGTGAGGGGGGTATATTATCACCCTCCCCGTTGTCCCCTCCCATCATCAGTCTTCGCTAAAGCTTCGACCTGACAAGAGGGAGGGGTGAAAACAAGTAATCTAATTTCCAATTTCCATTTTCGAATCAACATAAAACCCCTTTACATCATGTCAAGAAAGTAGTAGATTTATAAAAATTGTAGTTAAATTAAAAACTGACATTTCTGGAAAGGAGGGGGGGCTCCATGACTTTCTGGCTTGCAGTTTTGATGTTACTTGCTTTTGTGGGACTTATCGAGGCAATGCTCGGCTTTACCATTCCATTTCTGGCGTTCAGAAGCATTATACTTTTCCTTCTCGTTTTGGGGATATCGTACAATCTGTATGTTTCTGACAACGTTGCTAAAGAGGTAGATGATAAACTGGACTCAAAAGTAACGGAGGCGGCAGCGAGTTAGTGTAAATCAGTTTTCCAAAGGAAAAAAATGGCAGCCATACAGGCTGCCATTTTTCTATTTATAGTAATTGAATCCAGAATCCGGAATCCAGTAGCCAGAATTGTGGTATAGAATACTCTTTTATTATCTAGTCGATAGTTTTCTGAATTCTGACTCCTGAATTCTGTCTCCGGCATTAAGCCGGATCATAAGGTGAATATCATGGCGAAAATAACAAGTTGGCAGCTTCATACTCTGACGCGGAATATATGTGTAGTGAAGCAATAAAGCATCTGAAAGGACCCGATGTCGAGCCCTCATGAATCCGGTGGACACAGTAGCAACCCCCCCTTTCCGACCAGGATCTTTGAAAGCGGTCGGCGAGGCCTGGTCACAGGTTTATCCACGGCATGGTTTCTGATAAAGGTAATGGTGCCAACCATACTCCTGGTAAACCTGGCCAAAGCTACCGGAGTACTTGCTCTTCTTGCCCAAAGCGCAGCACCCTTTATGAAGATTTTCAATCTTCCCGGTGAAGCGTCACTGGTGCTTCTGACCGGTGCTCTGGTCAATATTTACGCTGCCATTGCAGTTGCCGTAAACATTTCACTAACGGCAAAATCCATGACGGTTATGGCAATTATGATATTGATAGCTCACAATCTCATTGTGGAAACCGCTGTACAGAGCAAAGCGGGAACTCCGGCAGCTGTAATGTTAATCTCCCGCATTAGTGCTTCGTGCCTTGCTGGACTGATCTTTGCGAGGATAATTCCCGATAGCGGTTCACTGGTGATACATTCCCTCACTATGAACCCCGGAAAGGGATGGACGACAGTAATTACTGGTAATGCTGTGTCAATGATAAAGATAGCACTTATAGTGATCTCACTCATGATCGCGGTGGAGATCATGAGGGAATTCGGTCTGATGAATCGTCTTATGGATCTTCTTCATCCTCCCATGAAAATGCTGGGTATGAACCGCAAAACATCCTTTGTTGCTGCTGTCGGGCTGATCCTGGGCCTGGCGTATGGGGCCGGCCTCATAATCGATGAGGCAAAGGCAAAAACCTTCTCCGGAGATGAGATCCTGGCCACAAACATGTTTCTCGGAACAAATCATGCCATGATAGAGGATTCTCTTGTATTTGCCGCTGTGGGTGCGAACCTGTTATGGATAGTTTTAGGCCGTCTTGTATTCGGATCGATATTCGTTAGGCTGACAGTGCCCGTTGCCAGGCGGTGGGTATATGGTGAGAGAGGGAAAAGATTTGAGAAAGGTTGACACGAAGCTGACCCTGAGTAAAATTAATAGTTGAAGTCAATAAACGGAGCCATTAAACACCTGATCACCAGGTATAATAGGAGGTATGAGATGAAAAAGTATCGCTGTTCTGTCTGTGGTTATATCTATGAACTCGATGCAGGTGATCCTGATGAGGGGATCGATCCCGGAACATCCTTTAATGACCTTCCAGATGACTGGGTATGCCCCGACTGCGGTGCAGACAAGAGTTTCTTCGAGGAGGCCTGATCAGTGAAGCAGATAAAGATTGCAGAGGGGGTCCACTGGGTAGGAGTAATGGACCCCCACCTGCGTATATTCGATGTGGTCATGCATGCGGAACACGGAACTACTTATAATTCCTACCTTGTACAGGGCAAGAAAGGCACTGCCCTTATAGAGACCACGAAAACAAAATTTACAGAGACCTTTATGGATAATTTGAAGGGTCTGATTGACCTGGCCGAGCTGGACTATATTATATTAAATCATACTGAACCGGACCACACGGGCGCTCTTGGAGCGCTCCTGGATGCTGCGCCAAAGGCAAAATTACTTTCATCCAGAAATGCGGTTCCCCTGATCAGGGGTATCCTGAACCGCGAGATCGATGTTCGGGCTGTGGGGGACGGTGATGAGCTCGACCTTGGGGGAAAAACACTTAAATTCATTGAGGCTCCATTCCTGCACTGGCCGGATACCATGTTCACATATCTTGCTGAGGACAGGATCCTTTTCTCATGTGATTTTCTGGGCTGCCATTTTACCGATGAACGGATGTTTGATGATCTCGTTGATGATTATTCCTACTTTTTCAGGTTCTATTTCGACGTTATCATGCGTCCCTTCAAAGAATATGTCCTCAAGGCCCTTGATAAAATAGAAGACCTTCCCATCGATACTATCGGGCCAAGCCACGGGCCCATATTGAGGACGAATGTCTCTCAGTATATGGAAAAGTACCGATTGTGGAGTTCATCGCCAGAGAAAAAAGTGCCATGTGTTCTGATCTTTACTGCTAGCGCCTATGGAAATACGTTCAAAATGGCCGAGAGTCTGGCTGAAGGTATCCGGGAAGGGGGCTGTGAGGTCAGAATGTTCGACCTCGAG